>DXFI01000033.1 GCA_019114565.1 Candidatus Desulfovibrio intestinigallinarum
GCTACAACGAAACAGCAAGCCGCCGTCTCCCCGGAGACGGCGGCTTGCTCTATAAAAGAGGCTGTATGACGGCACGCATTGACGAAACGGACAGACGTATTCTTGAATTCCTGCACAAAAATGCCCGCGCCACCATGAAGGAGATCGGGGAAAAAGTGCATCTCACCGGGCAGGCCGTCAAAAACAGGCTGGAACGTCTTGAGGATCTGGGGATTCTCAAGAGCTATACCGTCAATATCGACTGCCCCGTGTTCGGCTACAAAACGCATGCGCTCCTGCGTCTGCAGTTGAAGCGGGGAACCATCGACGACGTGCGCCGCCTGTGCGCCGGGGTTGATTGCAGGATTCTGCACTGCTACCGCATCACCGGCGAACGCGCCTATGTCATTGACGCCGTCTTTGCCGATATGGAGGCCCTGCACGCCTTTCTGCCGGGGCTGGATGCGCTGGGCAGTCATGAGGTTCACATCGTTCTCGACGAACTGCGCGACCCCGACGCCTGACGGACTGCCGCGGATTTAGAGCGTTTCAACTTTGAAAAAGATGAAACGCGGGGCGGCGGCACAGCGCCGCCCGGCCCAAAGTAAGCGGAAAAACGCGCTTTTTCCGCGAAACGACAGGCCGTATGGTTTGAAATGCACAGCATTTCAAACTGAGACTGCTCTATGCGGAGCGCCCGGGAAAGTCGTATGTTTCCCCGTCATCAGGCATGAGAACCCTGTCGGACAGACCGCGCCGCGCCAGACGTTCCCGCATGCTCGCGCGGGTGATGGACGCATGCGCCACCGTGTCCATATGACTGACAATGACGCGCGCCTCCGGGCAGGCCGCGCAGACCTTTTCCACGTCCGCATCGTCCATGATCAGACGCCCATAATCGACCAGCTCCGCGGCGCAGGCATTAAGAACAATCACGTCCGGCCGACAGGCAGCCAGCGTCGCGGCAACGCCGTCAAACCAGATAGTATCCCCGGCCACATAGAGCGTCGGTTCCGCGGGATGGCGGAAAACCACGCCGCAGGAAGGACCGCAGGGCTGTTCCGTGCCGTGCAGTCCGGGCGTCTTCACAAGCCGGATATCCCCGAAAGCGGACGTTTCCGACAAAAGTTCCACCCGGGCAAAACCGGAACGCCGCAGCACGGCGGCATCCGCGTCGCTCTGCACGAAAACGGGCATATTTTTGGGAAGCATCGCCCCGACAGTGCCGTCGGCGGCCATATCAATATGGTCGGGATGCACATGGGTGACAATGCAGGCATCCACGCCTTCCAGCACCTTTTCCACCGGCATGGGCAAATCGCACAGAGGCATGGGCAGATGTTCCTGTTCAGGATAGCGGCAGCGGAAAGGGGTCGAGGCAATGGTCCCCATCGCTCCCTTTCCGGCCAGCCAGGGGTCCGTCAGAAAGATTTTTCCGGCATAGGAAATGCGCAGCGCGGCGTTGCGAATCTGTTGCAGCTTCATGGGTATGATCCTCCGGGACTGACCGTCCTTTAGAGCATTTTCAGTTTGAAATGCTGTGCATTTCAAACCATACGGCCTGTCGTTTCGCGGAAAAAACGCGGTTTTTCCGCTCACTTTGGGCCGGGCGGCGCTGTGCTGCCGCCTTCGCGTTTCACTTTTTCAAAGTTGAAACGCTCTAGAGCATGTTCAGCTTGAAACGCTCTGAAGCCGGTCGTGCTTTTTATCAGGCGAATCATAGCCAATGGCCGCAGACGGAAAAAGCCGCTCATTCAGAAAATGAGCGGCTTTTTCTTGAATAAATCAAGTCGAGAAGTCTTAGAACATTTTCAGTTTTCAAAGTTGAATTGCTCTAGGCCAGCGGATCGGGACCGTAGGCATTGGGGCCGTCAGTCCCCTTGAACAGGCTCTGCCAGAGGGAATACAGCCCTGCGACGCAGCCCAGCAGCGACACTATCAGAAGAAACACCCTGATAGACGAGCCGTAGAGGGAATAACGGCTGAAAAGGCGGCTGTAGATGGCAATCTCGTTGGCATAATGCCACAGAAAAAGAATTTCCCCGCAGCCGATCGTCACGGCACAGCTGACGCCGCTCTTGCCGCGATCGTGCAACCGCCGGATCCAGACCCCCGCGGACGGCAGCAGCAGCGCGTAATGGATGAGAAAAAGCACCCCCGTCATGGCCCAGTACATGTCCATGGTCACCACGTCGCAGAGTATTTCCCAGCTTCCGAGCGCCAGCATGAGCAGTATCGCAAACAGCTGGAACCACCAGAATTCCGACCGGGATGCGCGCCCGGAAAAACAGCAGTATTTGCGCAGAAGCACCGTCGAAACAGCCTTGCCGAATGTCATATGTCCCTCCTTGGCGGAAAGAGTGTGCAACAGAAAAAAGCTCGTATATATCGCCAAACTTGCTAACTATCCACAGAGCGACTATACTAAGAAATTGGTGTCGGAACAATGCGGCACGGAGCCGCTCCGACACCGTCCGGACTCCGCGCTTTTCGGAGCCTGCAACCCATCAGGAGGAGTTTATGCTCGTTATCCATGCTCGTCGCCACATCGGCGCACAGGAGGCCATGCCGTCATGACCGAACCAACCTTTCGCCACTGGCTGGCCCTCGGGCTGGCCATTCTGCTGGAAGTAGGCGGCACTTCCTTTCTCAAGTTCTCCCAGTCGTGGACCTTCCCCTACGCGGAATTCTGCGGCCTTGCCGTCATGCTCGTGGCCATCTGCCTTTCCTACTACTGCCTTGCCCGGGCCACCACGGGACTGCCCGTCGGCGTGGCCTTTGCCTTCTGGGAAGCCTGCGGCCTGAGCCTCATCGCCCTCATGGGCTTCTGCTTTTTCCATGAAGAGCCCACGCCCCAGCGCATCCTCGGGCTTGTCTGCGTGCTGGCCGGGGCCATGCTGGTCAATCGCGGCACGGAACATGGCCCGTCAACGGACGAACGCAACAGGGAGGCGACGCATGACTAGCAATGCCTTCTCCCTTGCCGGAGTGCTGGCTCTGCTGCTGGTGGCCTGCGCCGCGGCGCTGGACGTGCTGGCAAATCTTCTGCTGGCCCGATCCGACGGCTTCCGCCGCCGCCTGACAGGCTGCGCGGCCCTTGTCTGCATCGGCGCGGCCTTCTACTGCCTTTCCCTTGCCCTGCATCACATGGACCTTTCCGTTGCCTATGCCCTCTGGGGCAGCTTCGGCATTCTCGGAACCTCCGTGGGTGGCTGGATTTTCTTCCGGCAGAAGCTCCGTCCCTGCGCGTTTGCGGGCATTTTCCTGCTTATCTGCGGCGTTGCTCTGCTGCATCTCTGAGCATTCTGCTCCTGAAAAACAAAGCGCGGGGCGGCGACACAGCGCCGCCCGGCCAGAAGTGAGCGAAAAACCGCGTTTTTCCGCGAAACGACAGGCCGTATGGTTTGAAACGCACAGAGTTTCAAACTAAAAATGCTCTCTGATGCGGCTCACGCCGGGAGCGCCGGACATCCCTCCAGGGGGCGCCCATCTTGTCAGGTTCGCCGAGCGTGTCTATAGTCGTGAACAGGGCGCGGCGCTTTTTGCCGCGCCGTAACGCGCATTCAAGGATTCTGCCATGTGTCTTGCCATTCCAGCCCAGATCGTGGAACTCCAGCCCGAAGGCATGGCCCGGGTTCGGGTCGGTGAAAGCGACACCTATCTGACGGCCTCCATGCATCTGCTGCCCGAACCGCCCAAGGTGGGCGACTATGTTATTGTCCATGCCGGCTTTGCCCTGCATTCCATGAATCCGCAGGAAGCACAGGAAAGCCTCGCGGCCCTGCGGGAACTTGTGGAAGCCTCCGACGGGACTCCGGCGCCCTTCTAGAGCATTTTCAGTTTGAAATGCTTTGCATTTCACACCATACGGCCTGTCGTTTCGCGGAAAAAACGCAGTTTTTCCACTCACTTTGGGCCGGGCGGCGCTGTGCCGCCGCCCCGCGTTTTGTCCTTTTCAATGGCAAAATGCCTTAAAAACGCTCTGCGAACGCCTTTCCAGAGGAGAGGCGTTCCGTCTTCTTTCACTCTCCGGCACGCTTTATTCAAAAAAGAAGCGGCGCGGGTATGCCGCGCCTCCGCCGAAGCCGTCGGCTGCGATTTCCCGCCGCCAGTCGGAGCAGGACTTCCCCGACGGAAAAAGGCTCCGGGCTTTTCCATTCTTTTCTCCCTGATGCGAATATACGGCAGCGGCCCGGCTTGACTTTAGGCGCGTCTTTCACCAGAGTTAAGTGCTTACGGCGCGCGTGCCGCCGTTCATTCTGGACGCAGAAATGCGTCGCACCACGGGAGCCAGCATGAGCGACTATAAAAAGACCCTGAATCTGCCTCAGACCGCCTTCCCCATGAAGGCCAATCTTGCCCAGCGCGAGCC
>DXFI01000034.1 GCA_019114565.1 Candidatus Desulfovibrio intestinigallinarum
GGGCCCCTTTTCCAAAAGGGGCCCTCCCTTCCCCCCGGCAAAACTCCAACCGCCGGCCACCAGGCGCTAATCGACGCCGCGCAGACGCAGGGCGAGGCGGGTATGACGCTTGCGGGTCTTGTTGTTCTTGACGGCCATGTGCAGGGCGCGGCTTTCGCCCACCAGCACGACCAGCCGCTTGCCGCGGGTAACGCCGGTATAGACGAGATTGCGTTGCAGCAGCACATAGTGCTGCATCATGAGCGGAATGACGACGGCGGGATATTCCGAACCCTGCGACTTGTGAATGGAAATGGCGTAGGCCGGGGAGAGCTCGTCGAGATCGTCGAAGTCATAGGGCACGACGCGACCGTCAAAGTCCACGCTCAGCGTGCGATCGGAAGGGCTCATGTGAGAAATGCGCCCCATGTCGCCGTTGAACACGTCCTTGTCGTAGTTGTTGCGGATCTGCATGACTTTGTCGTGCAGCCGGAAGGAACGCTCGCCCTTGCGCACTTCCAGACCGTTGGGATTGAGGGCCTCCTGAAGACGATGATTCATGGCGGCAGCGCCCACTTCTCCCTTGATCATGGGCGTCAGCACCTGAATGTCGTCCACGGGGTCCAGACCGAAACGGCGGGGAATATGATTCCGCACCAGATCGACGATCATGTCGGCGGCCTTTTCGGGAGGGCTCTGACGGATAAAGTAAAAGTCAGACAGACGATCCTTGCTGGATTCCAGCGACGGCACTTCGCCCTTGTTGATCAGATGCGCGTTGCAGATGATTTCGCTTTCGGCAGACTGACGGAAAATTTCCGTCAGCTCCGCCACAGGGACGGCGCGGGACGCGATAATGTCGGACAGAACATTGCCCGGCCCCACGGAAGGGAGCTGATGCACGTCGCCCACGAGAATAACGGTGGCCCCCAGCGGCACGGCCTTGAGCAGATGGTAAAAAAGCTGCACGTCCATCATGGACGCTTCGTCGACAACAAGCAGGGCGCAGGCCAGCGGAGTATCCTCGTTGCGGGCAAAACCGTCCTCCTTGGGACTGTACTCCAGCAGACGGTGGATGGTGCGGGCTTCGCGCCGTGTCGTTTCGCTCATGCGCTTGGCGGCGCGACCGGTGGGGGCCGCCAGCAGAATCTTTGCGCGCACCTCCGCAAACAGATTGATGATGGCGTTGATGATGGTGGTCTTGCCGGTGCCGGGGCCGCCGGTCAGCACCATGACCTTGCTGCGGGCGGCCGTGCGCACGGCTTCGAGCTGCTCCGGCGCAAGGGTGATGGGCAGGGCCGAGGTAATCTTCTCCACCAGCGCGTCGGCATCGGGAAAACGCACCGACTTGGGCGCATGCAGGAGGCGGCGAAGGTAAAAGGCGATTTTGGATTCGTAATGATGGAAACGCCGGAGGTAAACGCCCGGGCCTTCGTCCCGCAACGCTTCGTCCCCGGGAGCGGGCGTCCCCGCTTCTTCCGGCTCTTCGCGCACAATACGCCCGTCCTCCTCCAGCGCGTTCAGGGCGTCGCGCACCAGCTGCTCATCCACGCCAAGCTGAGCGCAGGCAGCTTCCTCCAGTTCGTTCTGCGGCAGATAGACGTGCCCGTCGTCCGAGGCCTTCTGCAGCAGATAGAGGATGCCCGCCTGCACGCGCAGGGGATGCAGATCCGTAAAACCGAGCTTGCGGGCCGCGGCATCGGCCGTCACAAAACCGATGCCGTGAATATCCATAGCCAGCCGGTAGGGATTTTCGCGCACGACCTGAAGCGCGTCGGCCCCGTAGGCGCGATAGATGCGCACTGCATAGGCGGGCGTGATGCCGTGCGGTTGCAAGAAGAGCATGAGATCACGGATGCCCCTGTGCGCGGCCCAGCTCTCCTTGATGCGCTGCAGCCCCTTCTTGCCCACGCCGTGAACGGCAAGCAGCCGATCCGGCTCTTCGTCCAGAATACGGATGGTGTCCGCGCCGAAGGCATCCACAATGCGCCCGGCCAGACTTTCCCCCACGCCCTTGATCAGCCCGGAGGCAAGATAAAGCCGGATGCCCTCGCTGGTGACGGGCAGCATTTCCTCAAGGTGAGAAAACTCCAGCTGGCGGCCGAAACGCGGATTGTTGACCCAGCGCCCCTCCACGCGCACATGGGTTCCTGCCTGCGGGCTGACGGTATGGCCGACGCAGGTCACGGGATCTCGGCTGACGCTGCGCGGAGGCGCGCCCTTGACCTTGGCTTCTCCGGGCAGAGCGGCGTCCGGCACAAGGCGGAAGACGGTATAGCCGTTTTCCTCATTGTGGAAGACCACGCGCTCCAGCGTGCCGGTCAGCTCCGCGACATCGGGATTGGAAAGCAGAGGCAGATCGGCCATCAGCGATCATCCCCGCCGCAGATCATCCGTTCCTGCATCAGCAGCATGTCGGCCAGCGTAAGGGCCGTCATGGCGGAAAGCACGGGAACAATGCGGGGTATGGCAGAAAGGTCGTGCCGACCGCCGATCAGCACGGAAGCGGCCTTGCCGTTTTTGTCGATGGTCTGCTGCTCCTGCGGGATGGAGGCAATGGGTTTGACCGCCACGCGCAGCACGATGTCCTGCCCGGTGGAAATGCCGCCCAGAATGCCGCCGGCGTGATTGCTGACAAAGTTTTCGCGACCGCTCATGTCGTTGTCCGGGCCGGGCTGGAGAGCATCGTTATTCTGCGAGCCCATGAGCCAGACGCAGTTGAAGCCTTCGCCCACTTCCACGCCCTTGACGGCCCCCACGCTCATCAGCGCGTAGGCCAGCACGGCATCCAGCTTGTCAAAGACCGGCTCGCCGAGTCCGGCGGGCACGCCGCGCGCCACAATCTGCACGATGCCGCCCAGGGTGTCGTGCGCCTGCCGGGCCTCTTCAACGCGCGCGTCCCAGTGTTCCGGGGCCCCGTCCGAAGCGGCAAAGTAGGGACGGGACTGCGCGCCGTCCATGTCGATGTCCTGCGGGGGAACGGCATTGCCTCCCAGCTCGATGCAGGCGGCCAGAACCCGGATGCCGCGGGTTGCCAGCAGTTTTGCGGCAATGGCTCCTCCGGCCACACGGGCGACGGTTTCGCGGCCGGAAGAGCGGCCGCCGCCGCGATAGTCGCGCACGCCGTACTTATGGAAATAGCTCCAGTCCGCATGACCGGGCCGGAAAATATCCGCAAGATTGCCGTAATCGCGGGAACGCTGATTCTCGTTGGCAATGTGGAAGGCAATGGGCGTGCCCGTGGTGACGCCCTCAAAGACGCCGGACAGAATGCGCACCGTATCCGATTCCTTGCGCGACGTTGCCGTGGGGCCGCTGCCGGGCTTGCGCAGATCAAGCTCCCGTTGCAGGTCCTCTTCACTCAGGGGCAGGCCTGCAGGGCAGCCGTCGAGTATGCCTCCGAGCCCCGCGCCATGAGATTCTCCATAGGTGGTCAGGCGCAGCAGACGCCCAAAGGTATTGCCGGACATAGTGGCTCCAGAAAAGAATTAAAACCCGTCAGGGGCAGTTAACAAAAGAGAGTTCAGCCTGCGGCGCTGAGCGCCCCGCGTTTCACCTTTTTCAACGTTGAAACGGTCTAGAGCAATTTCAGTTTGAAATGCTTCGCATTTCAAACCATACGGCCTGTCGTTTCGCGGAAAAAGCGCAGTTTTTCCGCTCACTTTTGGCCGGGCGGCGCTGTGCCGCCGCCTCGCGTTTCACCTTTTTCAACGTTGAAACGCTCTAAAGCTGATAGAGAAAGGCCGGTGCGGGCGCGCGATCCAGCGTGGACAGGGCCAGCCCGAACCAGGTTTTCAGCTGACGTTCCAGCCAGGGGCCTTCCGCAGGCTTGCGGATCAGAGGACGCCGGGCGGGAACGCCGCATTCAGCGGCAAGCCAGCGCAGGGCCTCCGCCTGCCCGCCCAGCTCGTCCACCAGACCGAGACGCAGAGCTTCGCGCCCGGTAAAAATACGGCCGTCCGCCAGCGCCGCGGCCTTGTCGCGGGGCATCTTGCGGCCCGTGGCCACAATATCCACAAACTGCGCGTGCATGTCGTCCAGCACAGCCTTGAAATAGGCGCGCTGTTCCGGAGTAAGAGGCTTCAAAGGCGACCCGGCATCCTTATAAGGGGCCGTCGTCAGGGTTTCCTGTCCGATGCCGATTTTGTCCAGCAGGGGCCCGAGCTGCGGAATATCCATGCGCACGCCGATGCTGCCCGTGACTGTGGAGGCATTGGCAAAGATGCGCGTGCCCGCCATGGCCACCATGACGCCGCCGGAAGCGGCCGTGCTGCCCATGGATACCGCCACGGGGCGCGTGGCAGCCAGCCCCTTCAGAGCCGTATACAATTCCTGCGATGCCGCCGCGCCGCCGCCGGGCGAATCCACCCGCAGCAGCACGCCCTTGATGCGCGGATTGTCGGAAATCTTGCGAATCCAGTCCAGCTGAGAACCGATATCGAGAATGGGGCCGGAAACGGACACCACGGCGATGCCGTCATCGCCGAAGGTTTCCTCATCGCTCGCCACGGCCACGATCAGAAGCAGCAGCATCACCAGCAGCAGAATGCCCAGGCGATACAGCCAGGGATGCCGCTTGCGGAACGGCAGATGCAGCCAGTACTTCCAGACCGGTTCGGGGATGCGGGCCAGCGGACAGCTCCCGGCGCAGGGGGCGGCGGGTTCGGCGGTAAAGGAAAAAGTGTCGTCAGCGGGTTTCATGGCGGCAGCATAGCCGCTTTTTCCCCGGACGAAAAGAGCATCCGGAGGGGGAGAAGGCAAGCTTGCGCTTTACAAGACGCCGTACGCCATGTATAAAGAAGCTCCCAGCAACTATATTACCATAGCTTGATATGCAGATATTAACCACACCCCAGGAGCTGGCGGCCCAGTGCCGTCAATGGCATGCGCAGGGCGAGGATATCATCCTTGTGCCCACCATGGGTTACTACCACGCGGGACACGAGAGCCTGATGGAGCATGCGCGTCCACGGGCCAAACGTATGGTGGTGAGCCTGTTTGTCAACCCGACCCAGTTCGGCCCCAATGAGGATCTGGCCGCGTATCCGCGCGATCACAAGCGCGATGCCGCCATTGCCGAACGTCACGGGGCGGATGTGCTGTTCATTCCCGAGGACGGCAGCATGTACGCGCCCGATCACGCCACATGGGTGGAAGTGCCGGAACTGTCGCACGGCCTGTGCGGCCTGTCCAGACCGACCCATTTCCGCGGCGTCTGCACGGTCGTCATGAAGCTGTTCATGCTGACACAGGCCGACAAGGCCGTTTTCGGTCAGAAGGACTGGCAGCAGCAGGCTATTCTGCGTCGCATGGTGCGCGATCTCAACGTGCCCGTGCAGATTGAGACCTGCCCCATCGTCCGCGAGGCCGACGGGCTGGCTCTGTCGTCGCGCAACGTCTATCTGACGCCGGAGGAACGCGCGCAGGCTCCCCAGCTGCAGCGCGGCCTTCAGGCGGCTCAGGCGCTGGCGTCTCGCGGCGAGGCGCGCGTCAAGGTGCTGCGCGATGCCGTGCTGGTGCACTGGGCGGAATTTCTGACGCTGGGCCGGCTGGACTATCTGGCCGTTGTCGATCCTGAGTCCCTGCAGCCTCTTGATACGCTGGAAGCCGGCAAACCCGCGCTCATGGCCTGCGCCGTGCGCATGGGCAAGGCCCGCCTGCTCGACAATATTCTGTTGACCCTGTAATCGGCCGCTGTTGCGGAACGCACATTGCGCCGCTTTCTCCTGAGGAGTTCCCTTATGCAGACCAAAGGCAAATATTTCTTTACTTCCGAATCCGTGACCGAAGGCCATCCCGACAAGGTGGCGGACCAGATTTCCGACGCCGTGCTGGACACCCTGCTGGAGCAGGACCCCGATGCGCACGTGGCGTGCGAAACGCTGGTGACCACGGGCATGGCCGTCATTGCCGGTGAAATCACCACCAAGGGCTATGCGGATCTTCCCAAGGTCGTACGTCAGACGATCCGCGAGATCGGCTACACCAGCTCGGACATGGGCTTTGACGCCGACACCTGCGCCGTCATTTCTTCCATCGACCACCAGTCCCCGGATATCGCCCAGGGCGTGCTCCGCGCTCTTCCCGAAGAGCAGGGCGCGGGCGACCAGGGCATGATGTTCGGTTTCGCCTGCAATGAAACCGCCACGCTCATGCCCGCCCCCATTTACTGGGCCCATCAGCTTTCGCAGCAGCTGACCCGCGTGCGCAAGGACGGCACGGTGCCCTTCTTCCGCCCCGACGGCAAGACGCAGGTTTCCTTTGAATATCAGGACGGCAAGCCCGTGCGCATCAACAACGTGGTGGTTTCCACCCAGCACGCCGCCTCCGCCTCGCAGGACGACATCATCGAAGCCGTCAAGAAGCATGTCATCCGCCCCGTGCTGGAACCCTCCGGCTACTTTGACGAAAAGGACTGCGAAATCTTCATCAACACCACGGGCCGCTTTGTTGTGGGCGGTCCCATGGGCGACTGCGGCCTGACCGGCCGCAAGATCATTCAGGACACCTACGGCGGCAGCGGCCATCACGGCGGCGGCGCCTTCTCCGGCAAGGACCCCTCCAAGGTGGACCGCTCCGGCGCGTATATGGGCCGCTACATTGCCAAGAACGTGGTTGCGGCCGGTCTGGCTCCCGTGTGCGAAGTGCAGATCGCCTACTGCATCGGCGTGGCCGACCCCGTCAGCGTGCTGGTTTCCTCGCAGGGCAGCAGCGAGATTCCCGACGAAGTGCTGACCCGGGCCGTGCGCGAAGTCTTCGACATGCGCCCCTACTTCATCACCAAGCGTCTGGATCTGAAGCGTCCCATCTACTCCAAGACCTCGTGCTACGGGCACTTTGGCCGCGAACTGCCCGAATTCTCTTGGGAAAAGACCGACGCCGTGGCGGATCTCCGCACGGCCGCCAAGGTCTAGGCCCCGGTCCTGCACTCTCCGGCAGTCTGACTGGCACACGGGGCAGAGCCCTGTGCCGGGCAGTCCCGGAATACAGATGACGAACATCCCTGCGGGGAGGAAGCCTTCGGGCTTTCTCCCCGTTTCTCTTTTTATCCGGGCTGTGCTATTGCATTCGCGCAGGCCGCGGGGCAGCCTGTCCGCCGGGCATCGCCCCCTTTTCTGTTCAACCAGTTTTCTTACGGAAAAATACCATGACATTCAGTCAGATATTACTCTTTGCCCTGGCTGGAGCGCTGGGCAGCCTGGCGCGCTACGGCATGACGTCGGCCGTGGGGGCCCTGCTGGGCAGCGCCTTCCCGTGGGGGGTCTTTGTGGTCAACGTCCTCGGCTGTTTCCTGTTCGGCGCGGTCTGGGCCGCGGCCGGCCTGCTGCATCTCATCAGCGACAGCGCCCGTCTCATCATCCTGACAGGCTTCATGGGGGCCTTTACCACCTTCTCCACCTTCATCTTCGATTCTCAGGCGCTGCTGGAGAGCGGCAACTGGCTTGCCCTGCTGCTGAACGCGGGCGGACAGCTCATTCTCGGTCTGCTGGCTCTGCGACTGGGGATCCGTCTGGTGGCACTGCTCGCGTAGCCTTTTCTTCTTTCATCATACCGATGATACCAGAAGATGCGGATTTGCCTCTTCTGAAGACCCTTGAAATTTGCCGGGAAAAGGCCAATCTTACTCCTATAAAAAAAGGGCTGGAAAAGTACAGGAGTATCCAGCAAAGAGGAGTCGCCGTGAAGCTTGGCATCTTTCAAAAAATGCTGCTCGGTATTCTGGTCCCCAGCGTACTGATTCTTCTGCTTCTTACAGGTATCAGCTTCTATATTGCAGAAGAGAACATGAGCGGGCTTGTAGAGGAGGAAATGTCCCTTGCCGTCGAAGGTCAGCGACGGGAATTGCAGGGCCTGCTGAACATGATGCATGCCACCCTGACCAAGGAAGCCAGCCTTTCCGGTCTGCGCCGCATGCTGGAAAATTATCGCCGCAACGGCAGCAACGACTACCATAATGCTCTGGTGGCCGAGATTCTTCCGGAACTCAAGGCCTTTCAGGAGTCCTACCCCCAGGTGACCGCCGTTGCTGTTCTGGCCCCCGACGGCCGGGTACTGGCGCATGACAACGCCCCGCAACCGGACGCCTCCCGCGCTGACCAGCCGTACTTCAAGACGGCGCTTGCTGGCGGCCTGGGCCTTGCCTCCCTGTTTGAAAAGAATACCGGGGCCCTGTTGCGCATGGCCGTTCCCGTCTACGGCCCCGGGAAAAAAGTCATCGGCGTCTACTCCGTACAGCTGAGCCTTGAAGAGCTTGCAGCCATTTCCACCAGCCAGATCCGGCTCGCCAAAACCGGCATCTGTATGATTTACGACGACGCCGGGCTGCTGCTGATACATCCCAACAAAAGTTACATAGGCGACCAGGACAGTCACCTGCCGTGGATGCAGAGCATTCTGCAGCAGAAAAACGGCGTTATTGAATATGCCTGGAACGGCGTCGAAAAGCTGGCAGCCTTCCGCAACCTGCCCAAGGTGGGCTGGAATGTCATTGTCACTGTGGAAAAGGATGACATTCTGTACGGCATCAACACCCTGCTGAAAGTCTGTATTGCGGCCTCGCTGTTCGCTGTTCTGCTTGTTTCCGCCATCATCTTCTTTATAGCGCGCGGCATTGCGCGCCCGCTCGGCCTCGCTGCCGACCACATCCAGAAAATCGGCAAGGGGCAGCTGGAATTTGACGCGGCGGAACAGCGGCAGATGGAACAGATAGCCTGCCGCAGGGACGAAGTCGGCCGGCTGGCACAGGGCATTCAGGAGACCACAGCCAATCTGAACCGCATGTTCATGGACATACGGCAGCGGACAGCCGAGGCCGAACAGGCCACACAGGCCGCACGGGAGGCAGGGAGCAGGGCCGAAGAGGCCGCCCGTCGCGCGGAAAGCGCCAAACGCGAAGGCATGCTTGACGCGGCAGCCCGCCTGGAGAGCATCATCGGCGTCATTTCCACCGCGGCGGAGCAGCTTTCGGCACAGGTGACGGACAGCAACCGCCGCGTGGGAGAAACGGCGTCCCATCTGGCCGATACCGCAACGGCCATGAATGAAATGAGCTGTACCACGCAGGAAGTGGCCCGCAATGCCTCGCTGGCCGTCAATGTCTCGCTGGAAACACGCGATCAGGCTCTTAAGGGAGCCGAACTGGTCAGGCAGTCGCAGGAAAACACGCAGCGCGTTCAGAATCTGGCCCTGACGCTCAAGCAGGACATGGGCGAGCTGAACCAGCATGCGGTCGCCATTACCAATATCATGAGCGTCATTTCCGATATTGCGGATCAGACCAACCTGCTGGCCCTGAATGCAGCCATCGAGGCTGCCCGGGCGGGCGATGCGGGACGCGGCTTTGCGGTTGTTGCCGACGAAGTGCGCTCGCTGGCCGAAAAGACCATGGCCTCCACCTCCGAAGTCGGCAACGCCGTCAATGCCATTCAGCGCAGCATGTCCAAGAGCATGCGGGCCATGGACGAAGCCGTCACCCAGATTGCGCAGGTGGCGGAACTGGCCCTGTCGGCCGACGCTTCCCTGAAAGACATCGTGGGCGATGTGGAAAAGACCGCCGACGAAATTCACGCCATTGCCACGGCAAGCGAGGAACAGTCCGCAGCCAGCGACGAAATCAACAAGGCTATCGCCAGCCTGAGTCAGAACGCCGATGTCATGGCGCGCACCATGGACGACTCCGCCAAGGCCGTCGGCGAGCTGGCCCGTCAGACGCAGGACCTGAGCCGCCTTGTGGAGGACCTCAAGCAGACTTCCTAGGGGCCTGTCAACACTATGCGGAAGTTGTTGGGGGGAAGGGAAACCCCTCTGCTCGCGCGAGAGGGGTTTCC
>DXFI01000035.1 GCA_019114565.1 Candidatus Desulfovibrio intestinigallinarum
CCCTCAAACTCCCCCATCCTCCCCAAAACCCGCGCACTGTGTCTGGCGGGTAAAGATGGATATTTTTGTAACATGTAGTAATGTTTATTTTTTATGTCATTAGAGCAATTTTTGTCTCCCGGCAGCGGCAGAACATGCACGCGTAACCGGGGGACGACGGCACAGGGGGCGACGCTTGCGGCCGGGTGACCGCGAGTGATCCAGCAGGCGATTTTTGAAGGGAGAGGGGGAGTTTGAGGGGGAGAGGGAAACTTTTTTTCGCAGGAAAAAGTTTCCCTCTCCCCCTCAATACATCACCACGGGATCAGGCTTCGTCCTTGAGGAAAAGGGTGGAAAGCGCGCCAAGAAGCGTGACGACGGCAAGAATCTTCATGGCTGCGGGCAGGCCGCCGTAATTGTCGGCAACCCAGCCCAGCACGGGGGTGGCCATGCCGCCGATGCTCATGGCCACGCCGAGGGTGATGCCGGAGGCAAAACCTATGTTTTTGGCAAGGTAGCGCTGACCAAGCACGACCATGGAGCTGAAGGGCGCATACAGACCTACGGCAATGGGGATCAGCAGAAGCGCGGCCAGCCAGGGATTCTGCACAAAGGGAAAGAGGGTGATGAACGGCAGGGTGAAAAAGCCGGAGCAGCGGATGGTGCGGCTGAAGCCCCAGCGATCCGCTGCCATGCCGCCGAGCAGATTGCTGATGACGCCGAAGATGCAGAAAAAGGCAAGCATGGCATTGCCGATCTGGGCGGACTGGTGAAAGACGCTCTTCCAGTACAGGGGGAGATAGGTATTGAAGCTGAGAAAGAGGATGGAGCGGGCAATGATGGTTCCCGAGAGGATGCCGAAAGCGGGCCAGTTGTTGCGCAGGTTTTCAGCGCGGGCAACCGTCCGGGAGGCCGCGGAGGTCAGTTTCCAGCGGGAAATATTCCAGTAGAGGATGGACGCCGTGCACAGGGCAATGACGGCGAAGGCCGCCGTGCCGGGCAGGCCGAAACCGCCCAGCGTCAGGGAATCCCCGAGCGTTATGCCGCCCACGGACAGCAGCACAATCAGCGGGCCGATGACAAAGCCGCTGTTGCCGCCCACGGAAAAGATGCTCAGACCCACGCCCTTGTGATTACCGGAAACAAGATTGGCATAACGCGCGCCTTCGGGATGAAAGACGGCCCCGCCGACGCCGCAGAGCATGAGCGCGGCGAAAATGGCCCAGTAGGCGTCAAAAAAGCCGACGGACGCCAGCCCGAAACCGGCCAGCAGGATGCCCAGCGGAATGAACCAGCTGCGCGAAAATTTATCGGCCACAAGACCGAAAACCGGCTGAATGACGGAGGACATGGCCGAATAGGCAAAGGCCAGCGTGCCGCAGGCCTGATAATCGAAATTGTGCGCGGTCGCCAGATAAGGAAGCAGGGCCGGCAGGGCCCCGCCGTTGATGTCGCAGGAGAGATGTCCCAGCGATACCAGAAGAATTTTTTTGAGCTCCATGCAGGGCCATCCTTTGTGAAAATGACGAAAACAGTAACGCCGCCGGAAAAGCCGCTCCGGCGGCGTCGGTTGTAGCGTGAAGCCAAAGACCTTGGCAAGCTGCGCCGTTTTCTGTCTCTTTTGTTGAATAGTGTTTTATTAATTTGATATAGTTGAAATTTTTAGTAACGGAAAAAGGAACTTCCGCCGGATTCAGAGGGGACATCCGGCACGGCGCAGCAGGGAGAGGGCAGGGACAGAGCGTATCAGCAGTGAAAATGATGAAACGCGAGGCAGCGGCACAGCGCCGCCCGGTCCGAAGTGGGGCGGAAAAAACGCGTTACTTCCGCGTTCGTTTTAAAAAATTATATTTTTCATATGGTTGTGAGAGATAGGAACAGGAGGGAAGTCCGGAATACAGGGGAGAAGACCGTCTGTGTTGCCAGACATGCGAAGCCGCTTGTCGTGTTGGAGCCGACATAGAGCGTTTCAACGTTGAAAAAGGTTAAGCGCGAGGCGGCGGCACAGCGCCGCCCGGCCCAGAGCGAGCGGAAAAGACGCGTTTTTTCCGCGAAACGACAGGCCGTATGGTTTGAAACGCGCAGCGTTTCAAACTGAAAATGCCTGGGCAGAAGTCCCGGCGCGCAGTGGGGAGACAAACAGACAGCCGAAAAAAGCGGAAGCTGACCAGGCAAAAAATTCCTTGCAGCGTATCCGGCGAAATTTGACGGGAGCAGACAAAAAAATCCGATGGGGGCGGTGCGGAAAAAAAAGAAAAGGCCCTTGCAGCTTGTGTTCTGCAAGGGCCTGAAATTTATGGCGCGCTCGGCGAGATTCGAACTCACGGCCTTTGGCTCCGGAGGCCATAGTCTATTTTTTCTCTCTTTTTCTCTTGTTTTTTATATCTATAGAATTTAATAGAATTTTTCAAATTAAAATTTTCTTTATTTTCCTTCTATTCCCCTCTATTTTTCTTATGCGTGCGGGGAATGGTGCGGGGAAATTTGGGGGGAGCATGGCAACAGGTGGAGAAAAGACGGCGTATGCAGGCGTTGTTTTCCGTGTCAATCCTAAAACTGGAGAACGTATATATTATATACGTTACAGGCGCGGAGGGCGCGGTAGCAAGGAAATAAGCGAGCCGGTAGGAAAGTCAGGCGCAGGGATGACAGCGGCGAAAGCGGCTCGGATTCGGGCGGACAGAATCCGGGGAAAGGAAGCCAGCAACAGGGAGCAGAGACAGGCGGCAAAGTTAGCCAAGGAAAGGGGCATAGGCCCTGTGACGTTTGGGCAACTTTGGAAACTTTACGAAGAAAGCCACGGGGAACAGGCGTCGTTTCCTGCTGATCAGTCGCGTTTCCGGCGGTATCTTGAGCCTGTTCTGGGGAACAGAGAAGCGGAAACGCTGACGACAGTAGATGTGGATACCTTGCGAACTAGGCTTATAAACAAGAATTGTTCCCCTCAAAGCGTAAAGCATATTCTTGCCCTTGTACGTCGTCTGCTCCGCTTTGGAGCAAAGCGCGCGCTTTGTACCTATCCCGCTGGGTTGATTTTTGAGATGCCTCTTGTCTCCAACCAAAAGACAGAAAATTTTTCAGATGCTCAGCTAGCCGCCTATCTAAAAGCACTGGAAGAGGACGCCGATCGTCTGGGAGCCGCCTTTCTCAAGCTGGCTCTCTTTACCGGTATACGGCGCGGGGCGCTTTTGGCGCTTCGCTGGAGTGATATAGACCTTGAAAACGGTATGATTCTGCTGAGAGCCGAAACGGCAAAGAACAGGCGCGTTTCCCATATCCCGCTGAATCAGACAGCAAGAGATATTCTTTCAGGTATTCCGCAGGAAGGGGAATATGTTTTTCCGGGCAAAGATGGAAAGCCGCGTGAAAATTTTCGGCGGACGGCCTGCCGT
The DNA here is from genome assembly GCA_019114565.1 of Candidatus Desulfovibrio intestinigallinarum. Classification (GTDB taxonomy): domain Bacteria; phylum Desulfobacterota; class Desulfovibrionia; order Desulfovibrionales; family Desulfovibrionaceae; genus Desulfovibrio; species Desulfovibrio intestinigallinarum. The sequence continues at coordinate 3,372 of DXFI01000035.1, forward strand.
ATACGGGCGCGGGCAGGATTACCTGCCGACTTCCGCCCTATTCATAGTTTGCGGCATGTCTTTGCCTCGCTTCTTGTTAATAAGGGCGTTGATCTGTATGCGGTCAAGGAATTATTGACACATTCAAATATAGCCATGACACAGCGGTATTCCCATTTGCGGAATGCCACACTAAAGCAGGCAACAGAATATGCCGATGCTGTTTTAGAATCAATTCAGGATGATAACAAGTAGGATAGAATAATGCCTGTTCTGATGCCCGATTTTCGTACTGTCAGGAATGAGGATTTTGAAGAATTTTATAAAGAAACAAAGAATCCAATTTTTGTTTGGTTTATTGTCTGGCATAGTATAAAAATGAAAAAATGTATTCCTGAATTTGCGCTAAACTATCTTGAAGAAGTATCAAGAAAAATTCTTGATAGTGATAAGAATTGTAGTGAAAAAGATTTTTACAGGTTTATCTTTAATCAGCTTGGCTTCCATAATAGAAAAGATTTACAATATATTGATAAGTGGAGTAGAGAAGAAAAAATATTTAGATTGCTAGATTCATATATGAAAAATAACAATGTTTCACAGAACGCAGCTCTTGATGCCTTGAAATTGACAGCACAAGGAAGTCAGGATTTTAACTTGATACGTAAAAAAAAGGCGTTTCAGAAAGCAAAAAAAAGGCGTCGTATCATATATAAAAAGTCAGACAGTAAAATTGAAAAAAGTCTTCCTGTTGAATTGCTGTGCGCTCAAAAAACATTTACGGCATCTCTGCATTCTCCCTTATATGAGCCATATGGAAAAACGCATTATCTTTGTGGTAAATGTCCTGAAAGATTTTTTGCTGACTGCCAGCTTACTCAAATCCAGCGATGGAATAAACTCCAAGAGATGCTAAAGAAATAGCATTGCTAAATTTTCCGGAATTTTTCGCAATGAAAGGGTGTCTGGTTCGCTCTAGGCTCTACTCAATACGATTGAGTAGGGCCTTTTTTGTGGCTCTGCTCCAAACAATAGGAGCAGTCTATGCGAAAAAACAGCATTGTTACAGCCGCCCTGTCCTCTGATCCTTCCCTCGTGACACTAAATGAGCATGAGGCGTCCGCCGTAGTCGGGCTTGCGGTTAAAACTTTGCAGCGGAGGCGCTGGGAGGGGCTTCCGCCTGTTTTTTTGAAAGTGGGGAGGGCTGTTCGCTACAGGCTTTCCGATCTTCAAGACTATCTGGACGCCTGCACGGTTGAACCTTTCCGCAAGGGGTAGAAGCGATGGTCGCCCTGTCCTCATGCGCCAAGGAGGCGGCAAGGAGCGGGGCGGAGGAGCATCTTCTACCATATATAAAGATAGGCACAGATTTTCGCCCCCTCTCCCGGCAACAGGCGCTTGCCTTGCGGAATGAGCTTATGGCCTGCCATGAGCAGGCGGGGAACCTTTACCGGCGGCAGCGACTTATGGAATGTGGCAAGTCGGTATCTGGCGGGGCGGAAACATGGGTCTACAAGTGCAACTTGCCGGAATGTCCGCAATGCTACCGGCGGAGGGCCTATCGCAAGGCGGCGGAGGCGGCCCGAATGGACGCCGTTCTCAAGGAAAGCGGCTTTGCGTCGCAAATGCTGACCATCACAGTGCCGGATACCGAAGCAGGCGGCATGGCGGCGCGTTATGCGGAACTGTCGGAAGGCTGCTCCCGGCTTTACAAGTCAAAAATCTATGCCCGGCACGTTGACGGGGCGGCACGCGCTATCGAAACAAGCATGGCGGACACGGGGCTATTTCATACCCACCTCCACCAGTTGCTGATTTTTCGAGGGGCCGCCTTGCCGGAAGAAATTCTGCCGCTTATCCAGCGATGTTTCCCGCAAGGGATGCTGTATCTTTCCGAGCCTCTAAACGGCGTCTGCCTCGCTCGCTTTGTGGGCTATGTTTTGAAACTGCCGAAAGAGGTTTCAGCGGAGGAATGGTTGACCATCCGCCAAGTAATGCAGGGAAAAATACCGCTGACGTTTTCCGGCATCTTGAAAAAAGTCCGCAAGATGCAGCGCAAAAGCCGCAGGTCAGCATTTTTCCAAAAGGAAATTTTGCAATGAGAAAAAAACATCATCAAGAGCAGAGCGCAGAGGCCGCTGGGAAATGCCAGAAAGAGGGCCTTACGTTGCGCGAACTGACAATGTTGCATTTCATAGAAAACTGGTTCGGGGAATCAAACGAAAACACCAAGGCTAAGCAAAAAAATACCAAGGGGGGACACCATGCCCGAACCGCCTGAAAACAACAGAAAGAAACAGGCCGGGGGACGCTTTCAGCCAGGGCAAAGTGGGAATCCAGCGGGCAGGCCGAAAGGCTCCCCCAACATGCTGACGCGGGCCATGCAGGCCCGGCTGGCGGAACGTGCAGACGACATTCTGGATCGAGTCATAACCCTTGCCGCCGCCGGAAATATGAACGCGCTGAAACTGCTTGTGCCGCGCCTGTTGCCGGAAGTGCGAGAACAGCCCTTGCCCGCGCTGGACTTGCCGCCGGTCAGGAGCGTGGAAGATTTGCCCGCCTTTGCCGATGCCGTACTGGACGCGGTGCGAGAAGGCGTCATTGCTCCGGCAACTGCGGGGCAGCTCATGGACGCGGCGAAGCTGAAAACAGCGGCGGAAAGTCAGGTAACCATGCTGAAAAACTGGCATACCTTTTGATGCGTATTCCAGTTTCTCAGATTGATATAAGAAACAAAAAAAACAGTTGACATTTCGGTTAATGGTGGATATCTGTCTTTAACAATTTAACCGCCATGCATTGGGAAGCCTTTAAGGTTTAACAAAGCATGGCTTTTTTTATAAGGAAAGAAATTTATGTCTGAGCGTGCTACTTTCTTATTCGACGGCCCTAATTTTTACAAAAATCTCAAAAAATCTGGCCTGAATCGTGGGCATTTGAATTTGATGAAGCTGGCACAAAATTTTGCTGGCCCACGAGTTGTAGGAGATGTCGTATTTTTTACCTCTCCTACTGATAGTCAAACAGATGCTCAAAATTATATAAACCAACAGCGTTTTTTTGCAGCTTTACAAGGTAGCGGCGTTATTTTGAAATTGGGGAAACTTGTAGACCGCTCTACAGAATGTCCTCATTGCCATAAGCTGCATAAGTATAAAACAGAAAAATCTATTGATGTACAAATAGCAATGGAACTTGTGTTAGGATGTATTGAAGATAAATGGGATACCGTTTACCTAATCTCTTGCGATGCCGATTTAATTCCTGCTATCAAATATGTAAGAGGCAAAGGTAAGAAAGTTGTTTTGCTCTTACCAGAAAATGCGCCTTGCAACAATGTAAAACATGAGTGTGATAAAACAATTCTAATAACACAGACAGACTTGAATAATGCTCAAGTATAAATATTTTTTCAAACAAAAAAGCTGTCTCCAAAAGAAGGAGGCAGCTTTTTTGCTTGAAGAGCGACTATGCTACTCGTAATCCGGCAGGGCCGCCACAATCTTATTGGTTTCCATGCTGACGCGGATAATGCGCTTGACGAGGTTGTAAATATAGCGCGGGTCGTTGTGTTCCCTGCACCAGTCGTTGGGGTCGTTGCGAATGCCGCTATCTTTATCCACAGTGGCGGCGTAGCGTTCCATAATCCATTCCAGCGCACTCTTGCCATTGACCACATAGTCATAGGCCGCCAGCGGAATATTCTTGAACGTGATCCGCTCGTTGAAAACGATAGTTTCTCTTTGGCCTTTCTTGGGAAAGCGCATTTTTTCCACATGGTAATAGGCGAAGTCGTCCATATCGCCCTGCGGCTTGCGCTCTTCCTCCACGGGCCACGGCTCCACGCTTTCATAGTCCAGATGCCAGTGGGCCAGCTCCCGCCCCGCCGTGCTGAACGCCCGGAAATCCGGGGCCAGCGGCACACGGGGCAGCATCTTTTTCAGGTCGGCGGCGTACTCTTCCCGGTACTTGGGAGAATGCAGCACGCCATAGACATAATAGAACAGGTCTTCCTTGCTGATACTGTCATCCGCATAATGCCTGCGGAACAGCTCCAGCGCGGCATCGGTGACGGCTTCCTTGCGAATATAGCCCGCCTCCGCCGTCTGTCCTGATTCTAGCAGGTTACCCTGTTTGCCACTGTCCGCTTTTTCATAATAGTAGAGGGGGAAGCATTGGCCGCCTGCAATATTATGAAAATTAGGAATACAAGTAGAAATGAGGCAAGAAAAGGGTTTTGTTTCCCCCTCTCCTGTAACTTGAATCACTAAATTTTTATGACTATGGGTCGGAAAAAAGGCTGGTTGTTGATATACACAATTATTAAGCTGTCTATTGAAGTAAACATTCTCACGAATAAATGGACGATATATTGATATGTAGAGTGATGCCTTATTATACGAATATATCTTGTATTTTGCAATATCCTGTTTTTGTTGTCTGTCCCATGAAAATTTAGTTTTATCATAGTTTATGAATTGAATAGCGGACAAAGAGGCTTCTTTCTTTTTTGCCTCCTTGAATCGTTCAACTTCACTGTTGAAAAAGTCTATTGATGCGGAAACATTTTTTTCAAGCTGCTTTCTACTGAAATTATAGCACCATGCATCACGGTTTGTTTTAAGTCCTGATGAACGCATAGAAAAAACGGCTGACTCTTTCTCAGCGTTGAGGGACACAAAGTCGTTAAAGGCTGCATTGCGCTGGTTAATCCAGTCGTTATGGTCGTTGGGCTGCAAAACAGTCCACGGCAAATTTGTATAATTCCTGAACGCGGAGATTTTCGCCAGCTTGTTTTCCCGTGTCAGATAGTCGCCAATATCGTGATAATGGATGACGGCTTTGCCGCTATGCCCGGCCTTTTTCACCAGCAAGGTGATGGCAACAGGCGTGCGGGAGCCGGAGCCAAAAATCTTTCCACCTTCCTTGCGGGAGAGTATGCCGGAGGTGCGCTGATTGCCGCGCAGGTTGAACACATAGATAGCGGTAAATTCCCGCTCCAGCTCATGGCGGAAGCCGTCCGCCGTGTTGCTGTCCAGCCAAGCGCCATTGGTGACAAAACAAACGATGCCTTCCGTGCCGATACGATCCGAAGCCCAGCGGAAGGCCCGGATATAGGAATCGTAAAGGCTGTTTTTCAGTGTTGCTGTGGAACTAGCGGCATAGGTAGCAGCTATCCGATTATCCAGCCGGGGATACTTCACATTCTGGTTATTGTCGTTGGCATTGTTCTGCCCTACGGAATAGGGCGGATTGCTGACGATGACACGAATATCCCGCGCTTTCTGTTCGTTCACACGGTCGATATTCTGGGGCAAGCCGATGTCCAGCTTTCCGTCCGTTTCATTGAGCTGGAAAGTATCGGTCAGACAGATGCCAGGGAAGGGTTCATAGGGATTGCCGGTGATGCGGTGGAAGGCCTCTTCCACATTGATGGCGGCGATATAATAAGCCAGCAGCACTATTTCATTGGCGTGCAGCTCATGGCGGTATTTGTGAGCCATGCTTTCCGGCGGAATGACGCCGCTTTCCAGCAGGCGGACAGGGAAAGTTCCCGTACCGGTGAAGGGGTCGAGAATATGCACGCCCTCGTCACGAAGACGGCAGTTGAAATGCTCTTGTAGGGCCTTATCCGCGCTGCGGATGATGAAATCCACCACTTCCACGGGCGTATAGACGATGCCAAGGCGCTCCACCAACTTGGGAAAGGCGGCCTTGAAAAACTTTTGGTACAGTTCAAGAATGATTTTCTGCCGTGCTGCGGGGTCGTGAATATCCTTCACCCGTTCCCGGATGCTGGCATAAAAACCTTCCAGCCTGTCCTGTTCCTTTGCCAGCGCCTGTTTTTCCAGCGCGTCCAGAATGGCTTGCATGGACTGGGAAACGGGATTTTTTTCGGTAAAGGCGTAACCGTCAAAAAGAGCGTCAAAGACAGGCTTTGTAATGATGTGCTGCGCCAGCATTTCAATGGCCTGCGCTTCATCTATGCCGGGATTGATGTTCTGTTGCAGCCCGTTCAGGAAATCGTCAAAGGCTTTCCGCTGTTCGTCCGTCGGCTGCTCCAGCATGGCGCGAATGCGCGTCTGATGCAGATCGGCAATGGAGGCAATGTCCTTTGCCCATGTTTCCCAGTAAAGGCGATCGCCGCATTTATGGACAATCTTACCAAAGAGGGCGTCCTGCCATGAATTGAGCGCGGCGGGGTCAACAGGAAGAGAAAGCCAGTCCGGGCGGTTTGCGTCATCGTCATCGCCGGTAACGCCGATAACCTCCACGACGCCGTTCTTGTCGCCCATGAGGTCAATACGGGCAAACTGCCTGTCCAGCCGCTCGTCATGGGCGCGTAGCGCGTTGAGAACCTGCCAGATGACACGGTATTTCTTGTTGTTGTCCAGCGCCTTTTCCGGGGACGCGCCCATGCTGATGCCGATAGGAATGATGACGTAGCCGTATTGCTTGCCGGGGGCCTTTCTCATGACGCGCCCCACGGATTGCACCACCTCCACGACAGAATCACGCGGATTAAGGAAAATAGCGGCGTCAAGGGCGGGAACGTCCACGCCTTCGGAAAGGCAACGGGCATTGCTCAAAATGCGGCATACGGGAGCATCGCTGGAAACATTTTCTTTCAGCCATGAAAGTTTTTTGTTGCGCTCCACCACATTCATGGAGCCGTCCACATGTTCGGCTTCCAGCCGCGGCATATCCGGTATGCCCTGCAATTCGTCGGCAATGCGGCAAAATTCCCGTGCTACCTGTTTTGAATGTTTGATGGTGGCGGCAAAGGCTATGGCGGTACGCATGGGGCGGGGGTCGGCGTTTTTGTCTACGGCGTCATCCTGCGCCAGCTTTTTTGCAAGGCCGCGCCAGCAGCCCACAATCTTGACGGCATCATCCAGTTTCAGTTCGTCGCTTTGGTCGGAAAGACGCTTTGCAAAAGCCTGATTGACAAAACGTTCGTCCACGGCCAGCACAAGCACCTTATAATCGGACAGAAGCCCACGGCGCACGGCCTCGTCAAAACGGAGGCGGTGAAATTCCTCTCCAAAGCAGGCGGGATCGTCCATTGAAAAAACAACGGTTTCCCGCTCTTCGGCCTTGGCCTTGCTCTTTTCGGCGTAGAGCTTGGGGGTTGCCGTCATATAGAGGCGCTTTTTCCCTCTGATATAGGCGTCGTCATGGACGCGCACAAAGGCGGAGTGTTCTTCCCCCTTGGCCGTATAACCCGCCGTGCGGTGGGCCTCATCGCAAATAATCAGGTCAAAGACAAAGCCCGCCGCCGCTTGCGCCTCATGCACCACGGCTATGGATTGATAGGTGGAAAAAATGACCGTCAGGGCGCTGTCATCGTGCGTCTGCTGAAACGCCTCCGCCAGCTTGTCCGCCTTTGTGGTTGCCGGATAGGCCATTTCCGCAATACGCATATCCTCTTCATTACGACTAGCCTTGGAATCCGAACACACGGCAAAACAGCGCAAGGGCAGGCTTGCGTCCGCCGTCCATGCCCGCAAGGTCTGGGAAAGCAGCGCAATGGAAGGAACGAGGAACAGCACCACGCCGCCGCGCTCCACAAGTTTTTCCGTGATAATCAGGGATGTATAGGTCTTGCCGGTTCCGCAAGCCATGATGAGCTTGCCGCGATCATGCGTGTTGAACCCCTGCACCACAGCATCCAGCGCTTCCTGCTGATGAGGGCGGGGGGATTTTTTCGGCAACAGGGTCAGCGTGTCCGGGTCGCCCGCTGAAAGTTGCGTCCAGTCCACGGGCGCGGCTTCCAAGTCTTCCAGCGTAATGAGATTGACGGGGATTGTCTGTCCGTCCAGCGCAGCGGCGGCATTTTTTGTGAGGGGGGCCGTCACCACAATGAGCCGCCGCGTAAAACCGCCCTTGCCGGAAAGCGTGAAGAAGTTCCCCAGGTCGAGCATGGCAACGGAGGTTTCATAAAATTTGCACTGAATGGCGCAATAGCCGTTGCCGTCTCTGAACTTTGCCACAAGGTCTATACCGGTATCCGGCAAGTTGTAGCCAAGCGCCTCCCGCTCTTCCCAGTCCTTCCAGAGACACACGGAGGAAAACAGCGCCTGATACTGCGGATCGGTTTTCAGATAGGCACAGATAAGACGTTCAAAGGCGTCGCCCTTGTCCCGGTTGAACTGCGCTTTCCGATACTGCTCCAGAATTTCTTGCAACATGATTTTCCCCCGTGCGGTTTGCTGGTCTAGGGAGAAAAGCACATACATTATGTAGGGGTCAAGGGGCGCGGCGAAAAAAACAGGGGAAAAATGGGGAGAAAAAATCCCCCGCCTGTGCGGAGGCGGTGCGGGGAAAAGTGAAAATTGCCGATGCGTGCGGGGAATGGTGCGGGGAAAAGAAAAGGCCCTCACGGAAGGCTTTCCGTAAGGGCCTGAAATTTATGGCGCGCTCGGCGAGATTCGAACTCACGGCCTTTGGCTCCGGAGGCCAACGCTCTATCCAACTGAGCTACGAGCGCACGCGTGGGCTACTGATAGCCTCTCGCCCGGTTGCTGTCAAGTCCCGGCAGTTGTGTTTCCCGCAGCTCTTTTATAGGATCAGGCTGTCATGCCGCCAGCATGGCGGCATGACAAAGCAAAGAATCTTTCACTCTACCATATGGATGGATTCATGACGGAAATCACCTGGTTTGGTCATTCGGCGTTCAGAATTTCCTGCGGCGGCAAACATCTTTTTATTGATCCCTTCTTCACTCCCGCGTCGACGGTCACGGCTGAAACCTGCGGTCCGGCCGACGTGGTGCTGGTCACGCATGATCATGCGGATCATGTGGGCGATGCAGCCGCCATCTGCGCCCGTACCGGGGCCATGCTGGGGGCCATCGTGGGCACGGCGCAGGGACTGGGCGTCCCGTCCGCGCAGCTGCTGAACGGTATCGGCTTCAACATGGGCGGCACCGTCGAGGCCGCGGGCTTCTCCATTACCATGACGCAGGCGTATCATTCCAGCGACTCCGGCGCGCCTGCGGGCTACATCATTCGCACGCAGGACGGCAAGCATATCTATCATGCCGGCGACACCTGCATTTTCAGCGGCATGGAGCTGTGGGGGCGTCTGTATCCCATTGACATGGCCCTGCTGCCCGTGGGCGGGGTCTTTACCATGGACGCCGCGCAGGCGGCCGAAGCCTGCCGCCTGCTGGGCTGCAAGGCGGTGATTCCCATGCACTGGGGCACGTTCCCCGTGCTGGCCCAGAATACGGACGCTTTCGTGAAGGAACTGGTGGCGCGCGCGCCGCAGTGCCGCTGCGCCCGGATTAAGCCCGGCGAAAGCGTGAGCCTCTAGCGTATTACGGCCTGTTAACACAAATTTACAATAGAAATGTCGGAAACTCCTGTCCCCCTCTGAAAAAGCGCGCTGGGGAAGGGATGGGGGCTTGGGGGGAAGGGAAACACCACTCGCGCTAGCAGAGGGGGTTCCCTTCCCCCAAAACAACTTACAATAGTGTTAGCAGGCTCTAAGGCGTTGCTGTCGCTGTTTGTTTTCAGGGGAAGGGATTCTCCTCTCGTGAGAGGGAGTTCCCTTCCCCCGACGCGTTTTTCTGAGGGCGCGAAAGTATGTTTGAAGATATTTTCCGGCATAAAAAGGCCATTGCCGCAAAGCTGGAGGCTTATGGCTTCAGGCGTATTGGCGGCGTTTTCAAATATGACAGGGATATTCTGAACGGGGAGTTTCATCTGGAAATCATCCTCGGAAAACATCCCGTGCCGGAAACACGCGTGACGGAGAACGCGACCGGGGAAGAGTACGTTCTCTACAGGACGGACGCAGTCGGAAGTTATGTCGGCGCCGTCAGGGCGGCCGTTACCGCAGTCCTGGGGGAGATTGCCGACCAGTGCTGCGAGACTGCGCTGTTCACGGCGCGGCAGTCCGCGGAGCTGATGGCATACGTCCGTGAAAACTACGGGGATGAGCTGGAATTTCTGTGGGAGAAGTTTCCGGACTGCGCGGTCTGGCGGCGCAGGGATAGCCGGAAATGGTACGCCGTGCTGCTGACCGTTTCCCGCCGCAAGCTTGGTTTACCTTCGGATGACAGAGCGGAAATTCTTGACCTGCGCTGCGATCCGGAGCTGCTGCAACAGCGCATCGACAACAGGTTTTATTTTCCCGGCTGGCATATGAACAAAAAGCACTGGTATACCATAATACTGGACGGCTCGGTTCCGCTGGAGCGGATTTGTCGTCACATTGATGAAAGTTACCTTCTGGCTATCTGATATGTCCGGCGGACGCGATGAGGGGCCCTTCCCCGGCATCCCGCAGCGAGTGTTTATACGCCGTGGAGGAAGCAATTTTCTCACGCTTTTTTTTGAACAGGACGGAAGCAACGAAAAAAGCGTGATGAAAACGGGAGAAAGTTGCGCTCCTTTTTTCAGAGGAGCTAAGGTCGGCACATGGCGCACTACCAGCGCGTTCTTATCTCCGAGCTGCCGCGTACCTGCCGGCACGTTTCTTTCCCGCGCAAACGAGGGGCGCGGGTTGCCAAGGAGGCAACATGTTTCGTTTTCTTCGCGTCAATATGGCGACAAAGGCTTGTGTTTTTGAAGATATTCCGCAGGAATATGCCGGCCTGGGCGGCCGCGCGCTGACCTCCACCATCGTGGCGCGCGAAGTGCCTCCGACCTGTACCCCGCTCGGCCCCCACAACAAGCTGGTCTTTGCTCCCGGTCTGCTTGGCGCAACTAACAGCCCCAACAGCAATCGTCTTTCCGTGGGCTGCAAAAGCCCGCTGACCGAAGGCATCAAGGAATCCAACGCGGGTGGTCAGCCCGGCGGCCATCTGGCCAAGCTGGGCATTCTGGCCATCATCGTGGAAGACATGGCCAAGGAGGGCGAATGGTGGCAGCTGGAAATCGACAAGGATTCCGCCAAGCTGGTTCCCTGTGAAATCGCCGGCCTCAACAACTTTGCCGCCGTGGAAAAGCTGGTGGAAAAGTTCGGCAAGGAGTGCAGCTACATCACCATCGGCCGCGCCGGGGAATTCAAACTGACGGCCGCCTCCATTGCCTGCACCGACCGCGAACTGCGTCCCATGCGCCATGCCGGTCGCGGCGGCGTGGGCGCCGTCATGGGTTCCAAGGGGCTGAAGGCCATTGTGGTGAACCCCGCCAATGGCGCGAATCATCCTCTGGAAGACGAAAAGGCCTTCCGCGAAGCTTCCAAGCGTTTTGCCAAGGCTCTGACCACCCATCCCATCTGCGGTACCGGTCTGGCCGAATACGGCACGGCCGTGCTGGTCAACATTCTGCATGAAGCCGGCGGTCTGCCCACGGCCAACTTTACCGTGGGCCAGTTCGACGGTCATGAGGCCGTTTCCGGCGAAAAACTCAATGCGCTGACCAAGGAACGCGGCGGCGAAGGCTCCGTGGCTCACGGCTGCATGAGCGGCTGCATCATCCGCTGCTCCGGCCTGCTGGCCGATAAGAAGGGCAAGTTCCAGAGCAAGTGGCCCGAATACGAAACCCTCTGGGCCTTTGGTCCGCATTCCGGCATTGACGATCTGGACGCCATCTCGCGTTATGACTATATGTGCGACGACATCGGCCTGGACACCATTGATGTGGGCGTGGCCGTGGGCGTGGCCATGGCCGGCGGCGGCATTCCCTACGGCGATGCCAAGGCCGTGCTGCGCGTGATGGAAGAAATCAGCGAAGGCACCCCGCTGGGCCGCGTCATCGGCTGCGGTACGGCGACCACCGGCCGCGTCTTCGGCGTGCGCCGCGTGCCCTGCGTCAAGGGGCAGAGCCTGCCCGCGTACGATCCGCGCGCGGTCAAGGGTGTGGGCGTCACCTACGCCACGACGCCCATGGGCGCGGACCATACCGCCGGGTATGCCGTGGCCACCAACATTCTGAACAGCGGCGGCAAGCTGGACCCGCTGTCGCCCAAGGGACAGGTGGAACTTTCCCGCAATCTTCAGATTGCCACCGCCTCCGTGGACTCCGTGGGTCTGTGCCTGTTCACGGCCTTTGCCCTGCTGGACAACCCCGATGCCCTGGCGGCCGTGGTGGACATGCTCAACGCCAAGTTCGGCTGGAAGCTGACCGGCGATGACGTTGTGACGCTCGGCCAGCGCGTGCTGTCCACGGAAGTGGACTTCAACCGTCGTGCCGGCATCACCATTGCCGCCGACCGTCTGCCCGACTTCTTCATGGACGAAAAGCTGCCGCCGCACAACACGACCTTCGACATCCCTGAAGAAGAACTGCACACGACCTTCAACTGGATCGAAGAAAAGAAGTAGTATCGACCGGGAATTGTTATCTGTGCCGGGGGACGCCGCTCCCCCGGCGCGCGGCATCGGCTGGCGGAAGCCGCCTTCCTGCGCCGTGCGACAAAAGGAGCGCCATGCGTTTGCACATCAAGCTCAGTACGACCTTGCGTGACTACGTGAAGGGCTATGAACCGGAAAAGGGCCTGCATCTGGAGGTCCCCGACGGCATGACGGTCGGCGAGCTGGCGCGTCATATTGGTCTGCCGCTGGAAGAGATAAAAATCGTCATGGTCAACGGACGCCATAGTGAGGCGGACGACGCCATGCGCGACGGCGATCGTATTGCCTTTTTCCCCGCTGTGGGTGGCGGTTAGGCGTCCGTTGACCATGACCCAACAAGAACTCCGTTCCTTTTTTACACCGTATATCCGGGCTGCGTATCCCTCTTGCGAGAGGGGCGGCCCGGATACGCTCTTTGTAGGGGAAGAAGGCCTCACGGCATGGGCCCGACTCCAGGGTCTGACCCTGCGCGACGCCATGAGGGAGCTGCTTTCCGTACATATCTGGCCGGAGCGCTTCCGTCGAAATTACGGCCTTTTTTCCGTTATGGCAATGCGGCACATGCTGAAAAGCCGGATTTTGCTGCTCGGCTGCGGCGGTCTTGGCGGGCATGTGGCGGCCCTGCTTGCGCGTATGGGCGTGGGAACGCTGCGTTTATGCGATTATGATGTGTTTGATGAAAGCAATCTCAATCGCCAGTATTTTGCCCTGCACGCCACTCTGGGAAAAGGAAAGGCCGCAACGACCGCAGACGGTCTGCGCGCCATGGCTTCCCACATCGACTGCGAGGTGATTGCCGCTCCGGCCTCGGAGGACACTCTGCCCGGGCTGGTGGCGGGCATGGATCTGGCTGTGGACTGCCTCGACAGCATTCCCCTGAAACTGGCGCTGGAGCGCGCGGCCTTGCGGGCCGGTGTGCCCTTTGTGCACGGCTCCGTGCTGCGCGAAGAGGGCTTTGCCTTTCTGAGCCTGAAGGAAGAGCGTCTTCCCTCTCTCTATCCGCACAGCGGCCGGGATGAGGACGAAAAAACGCGCGCGCAGGCCATGAGCGGCATCGCGGCCGCCGGGATTGCCTGCCTTATGGCGCAACTCTGCACGCGCCATCTGTGCCGTGTGGCGGAAGGTCGCGAGCCGATCGCTTCGCCGCTCTATCATCTGGATTACAGCGTTCCGGAGCTGGAAAGCTTCTTTTCGTGACGTTTTTGAGGGGGAAGAAAGCCCTTTGCGCCGCTGTCGATGCCCGTAAGACTGTCGCCTGACGGGCACGGCCCCGGCCGTTCGTCGGATCGCTGCTCGCGGCAAAAAGGACCCAGCCTTTCAGAGGAGCGAGGGAAGGCGTTTCCGTCATTTCAGACTCCCCCATCCTCCCAAAACCCGCGTTTAGAGCGTTTCAACTTTGAAAAAGGTGAAACGCGAGGCGGCGCACTGTGCCTCCCGGCCCGGACTGAGCGGAAAAAACGCGCTTTTCGTCATCGTTGTTGCTTGCGGAGCAAGACGGCGTGTCTGTTTTTCAGGCAATAAAAAAGCGCACTGTTTGCACAGTGCGCTTGATTTGCTGGCGGAGCGGAAGGGACTCGAACCCTCGGCCTCCGGCGTGACAGGCCGGCGTTATAACCGTCTTAACTACCGCTCCGGGTGTGGTGGGCAGTACAGGACTTGAACCTGTGGCCCCCGCCGTGTGAAGGCGGTGCTCTACCAGCTGAGCTAACTGCCCTCTCGGTGAAAAGAGTTCTACGCAAAGGAGGCCTGATCGTCAAGCACTTTTTTGCGGCTTTTTGAAAAAATTTTTTTGTGCCGGAAAAAGAACAGGATTTTCATTTTCTAGACGGGATGTCCTGCTTGCGGGCCGGGAAAGGCGGTGCTAGAAGTCTTTTCAGAAATGGTTACTGGTGGCGGATTGCAGGCGGAGGAACAGTTTCCGGCCGTGCGGTCCCGCCCTCCCGATACGTTTTTTGTCCGGCTTTCTGCGGGAAACGGAATACTCATGTCTGTAACAGCTTTTTTTCCACGCCGTGCCCGGCGTCTCTGGACAGGTCTTCTGTCCTGTGCTGTCGGTCTGGCCCTGTGCGCGGGATCGGCCGATGCGCAGGTCTACGACGGCAATGCCATCATGCGCCAGCCGATGCGCGAGAATTTGTGCGCCCTGACCTTCGATGACGGCCCTTCCCGCTATACGCCGCATATTCTTGATGTCCTGCGCGAAAACGGCATTCCGGCCACCTTCTTCATGCTCGGCAAGAACGTCAAGCTCTATCCCCAGCATGTGCAGCGCATTGTGGCCGAGGGGCACGAGGTCGGCAATCATTCCTTTTCTCATCCTAATCTGCGGCGCATATCCCGCGACCGCAAACAGGAGGAAATCGAGATTACCGACAAGCTGCTCAGGGATCTGGGAGCAAATCCGATCTATATGCGGCCTCCCTATGGTTCCTATGACAAGGACGTGGTCGATATAGCCGGCCGTCTGGGGATTACGGTGGTTCTCTGGTCGGTGGACAGCCAGGACTGGAAGCGCCGGCCTGCCAATTATGCCCAGATTATCAATGCCGTGGGGCGTGTCTTTCCTCCCGGAGAGATGCGCGGCATCCTGCTCTTCCATGATCCTCTCAAGACGACAGCCGCGGATCTGCCTAAGATTATTTCCGATTTGAAGGCCGGGGGCTGCCAGCGTTTCGTGACGGTATCCGAGTATATCAACAGCGTGCTGGACCCGGAACCGCCGCTGCTCTGGACGGAAAGAAGCCCTGCGCACACGCCGCCCAGCGCTGTGGCCGCGGAGCAGGAATCCGAGGCGCTGATGCCGCCGGAAAGCTATGCCAGCGCGCAGCGGAGCTGGCCCGCCGGCAGTGCGCCCATGCCGCTGGCCCGCAGCAGCCGCCCGTGGCCTGAAGAGGCCGCGCCTGTGTCTCCTCCGCCTCTCATGCCGTCCCGTGTGGCTTCGCACGCGCCGGAGAGCCTGTATACGCCCTCTGACGGCATGCCGGGAGAAGCGCCGCAGGTTGCCCTGCCCTTCTCGGAACCCCGCAAGGCGCCGACCCGCACTCTGGCAAGCCCGCTGCCGGACAGGCACGGACTGCAACCCATTTCGGACGGTATCGGACCGCAAAGCTGAATGAAAACCGCCGTCAACAGACTTTCTGTTGACGGCGGTTTTGTATGTTCATTACGGCGAAACTTTTCTGGCAGAAGAGGGGGCCGGACAGACACCGACATGACGCCCGCTCTGCTCCCCCGCGTGGCGACGCTGTGCCGCCGCCTCGAGTTTTACCTTTTTCAAAGGGGAAATACTCTCTGTGACGGCGTGCAGCCGCAGGGCCTAGACAGCTTCGTAGACAACTACGCCCTGCCCTTCCATATTGCTGGCAACGCTGCGGAACAGAGCGCTCATATCGTTGACGGCGCCTGACTTGGCGTCTGCTTCGGGTATGCCTGCCAGAGAATCAATGAAGATGGAAGGAAGATAGGTAACGGGGTCGATAAGCCCCCAGCTCGTCTTCTGTGCGACTTCTGCCGTCTGGGTATAGGGACTGTAGAACTGCATACGCTACCCCCAAGACATCTCGTTTTCTTTTACCATAAAAGGCGTGACGGCGCGGGTCAAGCTGTTCCGTGCGCGTCCTGCAACGTGCGGAGAAATTTTTATGGCAGACAAAGCGGAAATGCTGCTTTCCACGCCTCTGGGCTCTCTTTTGCTTGCCGCTGACGCGCTGGGCCTGACGGGCGTGCGTCTTGTGACCAGTCCTTCCGCTGCGCGGGAGACGCGCTCTGACAATCCTCTTCTGCGTGAAGCGGCCGGGCAGATAGCAGCCTATTTTGCAGGGAGGCTGCGTCGGTTCGATTTGCCGTTGCATCCTGCGGGAACGCCGTTCCAGCAACGGGTCTGGGCCGCTCTGCGTGAAATTCCCTATGGAGAGACACGTTCCTACAAGGATATAGCGCAGGCTGTGGGCTCGCCGCGGGCTTTCCGGGCCGTAGGAATGGCCAATCATAAAAACCCTCTGCTGCTCGTGACTCCCTGTCACCGGGTCATTGCCGCGGACGGCGCGCTGCGCGGTTTTGCCTGCGGGCTGGAGTGCAAGAGCTTCCTCTTGCGGTTTGAAAGAGAAAATATTCTTAAAAAATAATATAAAACAGCATGTTAAATTGTATTTTCATGTCTTGCGGAAAAGCAGCAATAACAACGTAAACCGCAATGGTAAAATTTTTATCTTGTAAATACAGTGTGTTGTATAAAAAGAAATTTGTGCTCCGGCCTGAAAACCGGGAACCGGATAGAGCGCTTCAGCTTTGAAAAAGGCAGGCGGGAGGCGGAACAGCGCCGCCCGGCCCAAAGTGAGCGGAAAAACCGCGCTTTTTTCGCGAAACGACAGGCCGTATGGTTTGAAATGGGAAGCATTCCAAAATGAAAATAGTCTGGAGAAAAAAGCCGGATATACGAAAAAAGCGCACTGTTTTCACAGTGCGCTTTACTTTCTGGCGGAGCGGAAGGGACTCGAACCCTCGGCCTCCGGCGTGACAGGCCGGCGTTATAACCGTCTTAACTACCGCTCCGGATTGTGGTGGGCAGTACAGGACTTGAACCTGTGACCCCCGCCGTGTGAAGGCGGTGCTCTACCAGCTGAGCTAACTGCCCTCCCGGTGAAAAGAGTTCTACGGAAAAACCCCCGGAAGGTCAAGCAAAAAAAATATTTTTTTTCCCGTTAATCGACAGGATGTCCTAATGTTCTGTATTCATTGAGTTTGTTTCTCAATGTGCGCACAGATATACCGAGGAGCTCCGCAGCCTGGGTTCTGTTGCCGGAGGTGGCTTCCAGTCCCTTGATGATCATCAGGCGTTCCATTTCATGCAGGGGAATGACGGGACCGGCTGCGAGGGCGTTTGTATCCATTTCCGGGACGTCATGGCATGCCGGAGCAGAAGGAGCGCTTTCGTGTTCTTCCTGCTCTTCTTCGTCAAACAGCGGCCACTCCTCGTCTTCCAGCAGAAAATGCGCCGGTTGCACGGGCTGCCCGTTGGCGAGCAGTACGGCGCGTTCCATAAGATTCTGCAATTCGCGCACATTGCCGGGAAATTCATAGGAGCGCAGCCACTCGATGGCGGCCTGAGACAGCTCCACGGGCGGCAGGCCGTATTCCCGGATATACATATTCATGAAGAAACGGGCCAGCTCCAGTACGTCGTCGCCCCGCTCCCTGAGCGAAGGCAGACGCAGAGGAATGACATTGAGGCGGAAATAGAGGTCCTGCCGGAATTTTCCCTGTTTGACCCAGTCTTCCAGATCGCGGTTGGTGGTGGCCAGAACGCGAACATCCACTTTGACGGTTTCGGTTCCCCCCACGCGGTCCACTTCGCCTTCCTGAAGCACGCGGAGCAGCTTTGCCTGAAGCGCAAGATCCATTTCGGAAATTTCGTCAAGCAGCAGCGTGCCGCCGTCGGCAAGTTCAAACTTACCGAGTTTGCGGGCGATGGCGCCGGTGAAGGCGCCCTTTTCATGGCCGAAGAGTTCGCTTTCCAGAAGGTGTTCCGGGAGCGCGGCGCAGTTGACGGCAATAAAGGGACCGGATGCCCGCTTGCTCATGGCGTGCAGATAGCGGGAAAACATTTCCTTGCCGGTGCCGGATTCGCCGGAAATAAGGACGGTGGCCTTGGAGCCGGCAACCTGTCGTGCCAGCTTCAGGACGCGCCGGATGGCCGGCGCATGCCCCACAATCTGAGGCCCCTTTTCGTAGGACGGCTTGTGTCCCCCGAGCGTGGACAGGGCGGGAACAGGCACAGGGGCGCGCGGTTCGCGGGCCACGGCGGCTATCCGCTCCATATCGAGCGGCTCCAGCCAGTAGTCCCGCGCGCCCAGGCTCATCAGCCGTTCGGCTTCCCGGGCATCGCCCTTGTCTGTAATGATGATGACAGGAGGAAATTCGGCCTTGTCCGCGCCGAATGTCAGGAGTTCCTCCACCTTGAAGCCCGGCATGGAAGGGCGGGCAAAAATAACGCCCGGGTCCGACTTCTCAAGGAATAGAGAAGCCCCCTTCATGTTTTCGGCCATGCCAAGCTCGAAACCGGCGTCGCGCAGAGGCGCGAACACCGCGGAAACGGCCTGGGCCGGCGCAAGAAAAAGTAAACGGCGCATAGACATTGGGTTCATGTAGCGCGTTGCGGCCTATAATGCAACGTATCGCCGCCTCCTTCTTCCCGCAGACCCGGCATGCCCGGCACTGGCAAAACGCCCGGGTCTGTCATATAACGCCAGCCATGCAAAAAAAACATGTTGAAGAATTGCTGCATGCCGTGGCCGGGGGCACGATGACGCCGGAAAGCGCTCTGGCCCGTCTTGCTCTCGAACCGGTACAGGACACGCTGAATGGGCTGGCGCTGGATACGCAGCGGGAGCTGCGCACCAATCTGGGCGAGGTCGTCTTTGCGCCCGGCAAGAGCGACAGCGCTCTGCTCGGGGCCGTGCGCGGGCTGTCGGCTGACGGGGCTCCGGTGCTGGTCAGCCGCGTTGACGCGCGTCAGGGCGCTTTGCTGCTGGAGCACTTTCCTGAGGGACGTTTCTGGGAAGATGCCCGCCTGTTTGCCGTTGGCGACGGGGCGCTCCGTCTGGGGCCTCCCTGGCCGTCGCGGGGCAAGGCGCTGGTCGTGAGCGCCGGCGCGGCGGATATGCGCGTTGCCGCCGAAGCTTACGGCACTCTGCGTTTCTGGAATGTGGACTGCGGTTTTATTCCCGACGTGGGCGTCGCCGGTCTGCATCGCCTGACGCCGCATATTGACGCCATGCGTTCGGCAACCGTCATCATTGCCGTCGCCGGCATGGAAGGAGCCCTGCCCGGCGTGCTGGCCGGACTGGTGCCCTGCCCTGTGCTGGCCGTGCCATCCGGGGTGGGCTATGGCGTCGGGGAAGGCGGACGCGCCGCCCTCAATACCATGCTGTGCAGCTGCGTCCCCGGCATTGCCGTCACCAATATCGACAACGGCTTTGGCGCGGCGGCCTTTGCGGCAAAACTGCTGCGCAATCTTCAGGATAAAGCGTAGCAACAGAACACAAAAAATTGTGCGGGGAATCTTGCCCATAGAGCATTCTTCCCCGTGCTTCAGGCGGAAGCGTTTTTTGCTTTGCCATGCAACGGCCTGCAATACTAGAGCAATTTCAGTTTGAAATGCTTTGCATTTCAAACCATACGGCCTGTCGTTTCGCGGAAAAAGCGCAGTTTTTCCGCTCACTTTGAGCCGGGGGCGCTGTGCCGCCGCCTCGCGTTTCACCTTTTCAAAGTTGAAACGCTTTAAAGCCCCGGCAACGATTCGTTTTCGTTGCCGGGGCTTTGGTGTGTGCGCGTCTGCAAGCTAGTGAGCGGGTTTTGGGGAAGATAGGGGAGTTTGAGGGGGAAGAAACCCCTTTTTGCCGCAAGCAAAAGGGGTTTCTTCCCCCTCAAAAAACGTACTAACAGAAAGGGCTCTAGTACACGACGCTGTAGGACATGACTTCCGGACGGTGGAAATAGAATTCCACGCGGCGGTTCATGGAGCGGCTGGCATCATCCGTGCCGGGACGCAGGGGGCGGGTATCGCCGTAGCAGACGCCGCGCAGGCGGGTCCCCTTGATGCCCATACGGGTAAGATGGGCGATGGCGTTGGCGGCGCGGGCTCCCGAGAGTTCCCAGGGGGAGCTGTAGGGCAGGCGCGTTTCTATGCTGTCGGCATGGCCGCGTACGACGAGATACAGATTATATTCGTCAAGAATCTGCTTGACGGAGGTCAGCACCTTGAGCCCCTCCGTGGAAAATTCCGCGGAACCGGGCTTGAACATGGCGTCCGAATTGATGCGCAGCTGCACGCCCACGTCGTCGGCGTTGATGCCGGAGGCATTCTGCGGAATGGCATCGGCCATGATCATTTCCTTGAGCTTCTTGGCAATGGCGATGTGCGACTTCTGCGTCTCGTTGATGGTAATGTTGTCCTGCGTATTGATCTTGTCGGTATTCTGGATGAAGGGGTTGTTGCTGACATGCGAGGTGGAGCTGGAATCGAAATTGCGTTCGCCGCTGAAGTAGGCGGCCAGGCCGGCCTTGGTTTCCGGCGGAACCATGTTCAGAATCCAGAGCAAGAGGAAAAAGGCCATCATGGCCGTCACAAAGTCGGCATAGGCGACTTTCCATGCACTGCTCATAGGGCAACTCCTTGTGCGAAATCCGTGTGGTAACGGTGAAAAAACGGCGGGCGAGGCGTAGTGCCCCGCCCGCCGTTCCAGGCCGCGCATGCGGTACGGCGCGGCACCTTAGCTCTTGAGCTTGTCTTCCATTTCGGAGAACTTGGGACGGAAGGGATACGGAATGGCGCGGCGGCCGTATTCCACGGCAATCAGGGGCGTCGCGCCGCGAATGGCGGCGGAGACGGCTTCCTTGACGGCGTTGAAGTAGAAATGTTCTTCGGCTTCGTAGTTTTCCAGCTTGGAACCCATGGGGCCGAACAGACCGTAACAGCAGAGAATACCGAAGAAGGTACCCACGAGAGCGGCGCCGATGTGGTGGCCGAGAACTTCCGGCGGCTCGTTAATCTTACCCATGGTGAGCACGACGCCGAGAACGCAGGCGACGATACCCATACCCGGCATGGATTCTGCCATGTGGCTTACGGAGTGGGCGGGCAGCATGCCTTCTTCATGGATGGTCTGCATGTCCACCTTCATCAGACTGTCGATATCAGCAGGATCGCCGGTCGTCAGATAGACGCGCAAGGTATCGCCGATGAAGTTGATCAGCACGGTATTCTTGGCGATGGCGGGAAACTTGTTGAAGATGGGGCTGGATTCGGGCCGCTCCACGTCACTTTCAATGCTGATGACGCCTTCGCGGTGCATCTTGGTGAACAGCGCATAGAGCATGGCCAGGGTTTCCAGATAGCGGGTCTTACTGGAGCCCGGGTCGGAAAAGAGCCGCTTGAGGCTCTTCATGATCAGGCTGAAGGTATATTTGGTCTGACTGCCGAAGAAGGCACCAAGACCGCAGCCCAGAATGATCAGGAATTCCGCAGGCTGGAAGAGAACACCCCATTCCCCGTGTGACATTGTGTAGCCTGCGACCACCGAGACTACAACAATAATAAGGCCGATCAATAAGTACATGCTTGCCTACCCGTTGGCCATGCCCCGCGCACGGACATATCCTTTCTGCCCGTACCGACCAGGATCTGATTGACAACTACATACCTCTTAACGCCACTTTATCGAAAAGCTTTAGTCTTCTATCTTTTTTTCCTTGGCTTTTTTCCTGGACGTCCGACGGCCTCTCCCTGCCCGGGCTTGCGGCAGGAGCGCAGAACCCTTACACACGAGGAAAGCTCCGCAACGCTGCGTATCTTTCTGTCCTTTCAACTTAGCCAAGCCCCGGCGATCTTGCAAGTGCCGCGCCCTTGCGCAAGGCTTCTTTTTCCTGCCATGAAGTATCCTTCCCCTCTTTCGTCCTCCCTGCCGCCGGCGCTCATGGTGCAGGGGACCTGTTCCAATGCCGGCAAGAGCCTGCTGACCGCCGCCTTCTGCCGTCTGCTGACGCGTCGCGGTCTGCGCGCGGCTCCCTTCAAGGCCCAGAACATGGCGCTCAACTCCTTCGTCACCCCTGACGGCGGCGAAATGGGGCGGGCGCAGGTGGTGCAGGCGCTGGCCTGCGGGCGCGCGCCTGATGTGCGCATGAATCCGATTTTACTGAAGCCCACCTCGCAGGACGGATCCCATGTGATTGTGCTGGGGCAGCCGCTGGCCCGCATGAAGGCGGCGGACTACTTCCGCGACAAGCGCAGGCTCTGGCGCAGCGTCTGTCAGGCGTATATGGAGCTGGCCGCGGAAAACGACGTGATGGTGCTGGAGGGCGCGGGCAGCCCGGCGGAGATCAATCTGCGCTCTCATGATATCGTGAACATGCATATGGCGCACGCTGCCGGCGCCCGGGTGCTGCTGGCGGCGGATATCGACAGGGGCGGCGCGTTTGCCGCGCTGGTCGGCACCATGAGTCTTCTGTCGCGTCGGGATCGTTCCCTCGTGGCCGGATTTCTGCTCAACAAGTTTCGCGGCGATCCTTCCCTGCTGGATGCGGCGCTGCAGACCGTGGCCCGCAGAACGGGAAAACCGTTTCTGGGCATTGTGCCCATGCTGGAGGATCTGCGGCTGCCGGAGGAGGATTCCGTCGGCTTCCGGGAGGCCGCCCTGCCCTCGCTCGGAGCCGGCCTGCCCGACGCGGCCGCGCTGGCCGCCGATGCGTCCCTTCTGGATGTGGCGCTGGCGGATCTGCCGCATGTCAGCAATGCGACGGATATGGACGCCCTGCGCGGGGAACCGCATGTGCGCGTGCGCCTTGTCCGCCGTCCCGAGGAGCTGGGCCGTCCGCATATCTGCATCATCCCCGGAAGCCGCAACAGTCTTGCGGATCTGCGCTTCCTTCGGGACAGCGGACTGGAGGCCGCGCTGACCGCCTATGCGCGCAGGGCCTGTGCCGCCGCTGAAGAGGGCGCGTTCGCGGGAATGCTGCTGGGGATCTGCGGCGGCTTGCAGATGCTCGGAGCATCTCTGCATGATCCGCTGCATCTGGAAGACGGCGGCAGCATGCGGGGCATGAGCCTCCTGCCGCTGCTGACGACGCTGGCTGCGGCAAAGACGCTGCGGCAGAGCCACGCCCGGGCCGCGTGGCCGCTGGCGGCAGACTCCTGCATGTTGAGCGGCTACGAAATTCATCATGGCGTGACGCGGCTGGCAGAGGAATATGCTGTTTCCGGAGGCCTGTCCGTGCGCCCGCTGGTGTTCCGGGAGGACGGCACGCCCGTCGGCTGGGGACTCTGCCGGGAGGACGCGCTGCCTCCCGTCTGGGGGAGTTATCTGCACGGCATTCTTGATGATGATGTTTTCCGGCACGATTTGCTGCGCCGTGTGCGCGCCGCCGCCGGGCGTGCCCCGGCCGCTGAGGAACGCCCCTACTCGCTGGGGCCGGAGCTGGATCGACTGGCCGATACCGTGGAAGCGCATTGCGACTGGCCGCGTATTCTGGCCCTGCTCGGTCTGTAGCCGCAGGAAGGGCTGTTATTACCGTCACAATGATATCTGCCGCGGGGAAGCGGCTTTGCATGACACGGTTTTTTGGATATCATGAGATGTGTTTGCGGATGGCGTTAGGCCTGTCCGCTTCCAGTCTTCATGACTCAAGGAGAATTTTTTATGAAAAACCTGTTGTCGCGCCATGCCGCAGCCGGTCTCGCCGCCGCTGCGCTTGCTCTGTCTCCTCTCTCCGCCGGGGCCGAAACTCTGATGATGGCGACCACCACCAGCACGCAGGATTCCGGCCTGCTGGAATATCTGGAGCCCATTTTCAAAAAGGATACGGGCATTGAGCTGAAATGGGTGGCCGTGGGTACCGGTCAGGCTCTCAAACTGGGCGAAAACTGCAATGCCGACGTGCTGCTGGTGCATGCTCCCGCGGCGGAAAAGGCCTATGTCAAGGCCGGTCACGGCATTGATCGCCGCGAAGTGATGTACAATGACTTCGTGGTGGTTGGGCCCAAGAACGACCCCGCCAAGATTGCCGGCAAGGGCACTGCCGAAGCCCTGAAGGGCATTATCGCCGCCAAGGCCGGCTTTGTCAGCCGCGGCGATCAGTCCGGCACGCACAAGGCCGAGCAGAAGCTCTGGAAGGATGCCGGCCTCAATCCTGAAAAGGATCCCAAGTATTTCTCCGCCGGTCAGGGTATGATTGCCACCCTGAACATGGCCGCCGAAAAGAAGGCCTATGCCCTTACGGATCGCGGCACCTGGATCACCTTTGCCGGACAGCAGGGCGACAAGAACCCGCTGTCCATCATTGTGGAAGGCGACAAGGCGCTTTTCAATCAGTACAGCGTCATGACCGTGAATCCTGCCCAGTGCCCCAAGGTCAAGAAGGACCTGGCAAAGAAGTTTGAAGACTGGTGGGTCAGCCCCGCCACGCAGAAGATCATTGCCGACTACAAGCTTCAGGGCAAGCAGCTCTTCTTCCCCAATGCCGCCCAGAGCAAGTAGGCGACTTTTTTGAAACGCTGCCCATCCTGAAACGCATTGCGTTTCAAACCATACGGCCTGCCGTTTCGCGGTAAAAATACGTTTTTTTCGCGAAACGGCGGGTCCGGCGGCGCTGTGCTGCCGCTTCGCATTCTGATTTTTCAAAGGCAAAACGCTCTCTTTTCGGCGGAAGCATGTCGCGCAGCGTCCGCCGTCCTGTTCTTGCGCGCAACCTCAGACGGCGTTCTCTGCGGTTCGCCGCTTGTGTCGTGTGCTTATGGAATATCTGATCAACGGCTGGTTCGGCGCGCTGGCGCTGCTGGCCGATATGGATGATGCCACCCTTTCCGCCATCCACGCCACCCTTCTTTCCACCCTTTACGCCATGACGGCCGCCTTCCTGCTGGGGCTCGTGCCGGGTTTTATTCTCGGCTACTGCGATTTTCCCGGCAGGCGTGCCCTGCGGCTCATTTCGGACACCCTGCTCGCCTTTCCCACGGTGCTGATCGGGCTGATCGTCTATGCCTTCATCACGGCCCGGGGCCCGCTGGGGGAATACGAGCTGCTGTTCACCCTGCCCGGCATGGCCATCGGCCAGGCCGTGCTCGCGCTGCCCATTGTCATCTCCTGGACGGCGCAGGCCGTGGAAAATCTTGATCCCCGCTGCCGGGAAACGCTGCTGACGCTCGGCGCCAACGCGCGGCAGACGGCCCTGCTCACCTTGTGGGAGTGCCGCTTTGCCATCGGCATGGTCTGTGTCACCGCTTTTGGGCGCGTCATTACCGAAGTGGGCGTCGCCATGATGCTTGGCGGCAATATCCGCTATTCCACCAGGACCATGACAACGGCCATTGCGCTTGAAACGAGCAAGGGCGACTTTGCTCAGGGCATAGCCCTCGGGCTGGTGCTGCTTTTCATGGCCTTTCTCGTCAATCTGGCGCTGGCCTTCCTGCGCCGCCGGGGGGCCCGTGCATGAGCGCCATCTATGAAGCCCGGGATCTGGAGCAGCGCTACCAGCAGCGGACGGCCCTGCCGAAGCTCTCCCTGACCATTGAAAGCGGCGAAGCCGTGGCGCTGACCGGCCCCAACGGCTGCGGCAAGTCCACTCTGCTGCGCCTTCTGGCTTTTATCGAGCGCCCCTTTTCCGGCGAACTCCTCTATTACGGCGACAGAAACAACCCGCGCCGGGAAGTGTCGCTGCTGTTGCAGGACCCTTATCTGCTGCGGGCTTCCGTCTTCTATAATGTAACGCTGGGCCTGCGCCTGCGTCACCGCCGGGAACAGCTGGAAAGTATTTATGAGCGCTGCATGCGGGCCGTCGGTTTTGCGGACCCCCGCTCCTTTGCCGCGCGCGGCCCCAACGCTCTTTCCGGAGGGGAACGTCAGCGCGTGGCGCTGGCGGCGCGTCTGGCCCTGAATCCGCGCGTGCTGCTGCTGGACGAGCCCACCTCCAATGTCGATGCGGCCAGCGCCCGGGCCATTGCCGAGGCGGTGACGCAATGCCGCCGCGACGGCGTGACCGTCGTCTGCTCCACTCATGATCCGGCGCTTATTGACGCCTTGCAGGCCCGGGAAATACGTCTCGGCCGCCGCTGGGACGAAATCTGATTCCACGGGGAGGATGCTCCCCCCTGCCCTGCAAACAAAAAAGCCCGGATACGGGGCGGGTATCCGGGCGGGCGTACGGTAAGGAGAAAGCGCTTTAATCTTCGCGGCGCAGCAGGTAGACTCCGCGGCGGGGGCAGCCGCGCAGCGGCAGCGCATAGCGCTCCACGCGAAAGCCGTTGTCGGCGGCAATGCGTTCCATATCCGCCCGGGAGAGCCGGAAACGGTATTCCGACGGACGGCGCTGCTCCTCGGGGAGATGTCTGTCGCTGCTGTGGTACTGGTTGTTTCTGACCCGGTTGTAGGAAATGTCCGGCGCATCACAGGCAATGACGCCGTGCGGTTTGAGCGCGGGACGCCATGTTTTGAGAAAGCCGTCCATGCTGGCGCCGGGCACATGATAGAGCCAGTTGACCGAAAGAATACCGTCCACAGGATCGGGAAGATGCCGGGGTTCAATACCGTTATCCTGCCAGACTTCCAGCGGCGTGCCGCTGTAGAGGCCCATGCGGCGGCACATGTCCAGCGCTTCAGGCACAAGATCGGAGCCCTTGGCCACGAGACCTTCGCGCGCCAGCCAGATCAGATTGGTTCCCGCGCCGCAGCCCGGCTCGAAAACCGTAGCTCCTTCGGGCAGGGCGCGCACCAGCCAGCGGCAGGCAAGACAGACATGCCGCCGTTGCGCACGTGCCGCAAAGGCATGGCTGAACCAGGGTTCCGCGCCGGTGGAAGCATTGACGCGTTCGACGAGGTCCGCGGGCAAATCAAGACTGTCGCCGAAGGGAAGCATATCGGGCAGATAGCGCCACAGGGAAAGCATAGATTACTCCGCTGCTGAATGAATGACGGGAACTGCCGGGCAGCGCAGGCTGCCCGCGGCAGGTTGCTGGATACGGCAACTGCTGCCGCATGGCAAGATTTTATTGCTTTTGTGTTACGATCTGATGTCTTTTTGTCGGCGTCCCAACCAGAGAGAAGCTACATGAAAAGTTTTTTGACCCTGCAGAGCGTGGAAGAGGTGCTGGCGCACCTTCGTTCTTTTGCACCGTTACCGGAAGAGCGGATACCGCTGGATGAAGCCGCAGGGCGCTGTCTGGCGCACGCCTTTACTGCTCCCGCGGATTTGCCGGGTTTTGATCGCTCCACGGTGGACGGTTACGCCGTGCGGGCCCGCGATGTCTTTGGCGCGCAGGAAGGCAGCCCTGCGCTGCTGGAATGCGTAGGCGACTGTCCTATGGGGCGCGCGCCGGAGTTTTCGCTGGAGGAAGGGCAGACAGCCCGCATTCTGACCGGCGGCATGCTGCCTTCCGGCGCGGATTGCGTGGTTATGGTGGAATATTCCCGCCCGGCGGGCAATGCGCTGGTGGAACTGGCGCGGACGCAGGCCCCGGGCGACAATGTCATTCTGCATGACGACGATGCGCCCGCAGGCGCGGAGCTGCTGCCTGCAGGGCGTCGTCTGCGTCCCGAAGATATCGGGCTTCTGGCTGCCTTCGGCGTCCGCGAGGTGACGGTACGACGTCCCGCCCGGGTAGCCATTCTCTCCACCGGGGACGAGGTGCTGCCCATAGACGAGGAGCCGCGTCCCGGTCAGGTACGCGATGTCAACGCCTATACGCTGGCCGCCCTGTGCCGTGAGGCCGGAGCCCGGCCCCAACGGGCCGGACTGGTGCGCGACGATCCCGAGGCTCTGCGCGAGGCTGTTGTCCGGCTGGCTGCCGAAGCGGATATTGTGGCCGTTTCCGGCGGGTCTTCCGCGGGCATGCGCGATCATACCGTCAATGTCTTTACGTCCCTTCCGGGGAGCGAGCTGCTGACGCACGGCGTTTCCATCAGTCCCGGCAAGCCCTTTATTCTGGCGCGGGCCCCGCGCGGTGAGGGTGAGGTCTGTCTCATGGGCCTTCCCGGGCATGTGACCAGCGCGCTGATCTGCGCCCGTGTTTTTCTGACCCCGCTTATCAGGCAGTTGCAGGGAGACACGCAGCCAAAGAAACAGGCGCTGCTGCCCGCGCGCCTGACGCGTTCCATTGCCTCGGCTCAGGGGCGGCGCGACTATATCAGAGTGCGCCTCCGTCCCTGCGCGGCGGAAGGCGCGGACTGGGAAGCGGAACCCGTCGTCAAGGCCTCCGGACTCATGACCGGCATGTGCGAGGCCGACGCCCTGCTCGTCTGCCCCGAAAACCGTGAAGGCTACGCCGCCGGAGAGATGGTCTGCGTCGAAATGCTGTAGGCGGGGCGTTTGCTACTTCGGGGG
>DXFI01000036.1 GCA_019114565.1 Candidatus Desulfovibrio intestinigallinarum
AAAGCTACAAGGTGATATTCATGTTATGCAGGCACTTATAACAATCAACTCTGAAGTATTAGAAAACAAAAACAATGAAATTAATGAACTTTCAAGAAAAATGAACAATCTTAATTTGATAATAGGGGAAAGAGAAAATGAATTAAGACATATAAATAAAGAAAGATATCTCTTAAAATATGAGATAAACTCCCAAGAAGCAGAACTTGACAAGCAATACAAAATACTTTTCAAGAGACTTTTCATTTTAGAAAGTTATAATACAATAACAAACATATGGATTAGACATATAAATGGATTCAACACCGCACAGAGTATGGAAAAAAAGATGAATCAATATATGCCGTCTCCCTATTCGATAATTGCTGAATCATTATCAACAATAAATATATACGGAATTCCTAGCCAAAAAGTCAATGAGCTAAAAATGCTGATTTATAAAGAAATTGAAAATGACACATCCTTGCGCCAACAAAAATTTACATACAATGAATATCAAAATAGTACAACAAATGGATTCTTATATGTGCTTAAATATATGAAAGTTAACAATGACGGTAGTGCATATATAAATATCCCTGAAAATATACTAAAAAACAGCGATGTGCACAAATCTGTTCAAGTGTTATATTCATTAATGGACACAATATATGAATGTGTTGATAGGGCATTTAAACTATAAATATGTTATTGAGAGTCCTTCACCACGTCAGCAAATTCATCCCCGGCAGCTCAACGCCCTCATATTCCCACGGTTCCGAGCTGCCCAGCTCCTTGCGCGCATCCAGCATCATGGCGGCGGCCACCGCGCTGTCGCCGTGGCGCATTCCCGCGCCGGACCTGTCTCTGGCGCGCTGCTCCGGCACGCGGGCAACGCCTTTCACCACGCGCAGGGAGCGGAAGTCCGAAAGTATGCCCGCGTCCTTCGGCAGGATCAGCGTCCTGTCCTCGATACCCGCCTTGAGCAGAGGCATGGTCTCCCGATACCATGATTCGGAAATCATGACCTCCCGGACCAGCGCTGGGCCGTACTGCTGCCGCACAGCCTCTGCCAGCGCCGAACCGTTGCCGCGCGCGTCCAGGGACACGCCGGAAAAGCGCGGCAAGGCGTCCAGAATGGCAAACAGTATCTGTTGCTGGGTTCGGTGCGGGCAGTTGCGCAGCTCAAGCACAAAAGGCGGAACCAGCCGCAGATTCCGCTCTTCCGTGGCGGGCCAGAATACCGACAGGTCGCCGGAGCGCCCGAAGTCCACGCCGCAGAAGTGCGCCCGGTCGCCGGGAAGGTCGGCCAGCAGCGGCTCCACCTGCTCGGCTATCCAGCCTTTTGTATAGCGTTCCGCCACGGGCAGCGGCCAGTCCACAAAGTCTCCCGCCGGAGGCGTCCACGTCAGCACGGGTAAGGATGCCATACAGGCCTCAATCATGGCGGCGGTCAGATAGGCCCCGCTGGAGCGGTTCGGGATGCAGAAAAGCTCCTCGTCGGCCCCGTCGCCGTAATCCGCAATGATACCCGCCCGCCAGGCTTCTTCCGCTTCCGGCGTCCAGGGGCGGGGCGGATGCGCCCGTTTGCAGATGGTTTTGAAAAGCCCGTCCGCTATGGCATCGTCCAGCGTGGTGCGGTGCAGGCTGTACTTGCGCTCCCCGGCGCGAACTTCCTTCAGCAGCTCGTTGAAAGGGTTTTCCTCGCCGTTATGCGTGGAAAGAATGGAGACGCTGCCGCCCCACATGAGCAGAGCAAAGGCCGCTTTCATAAGCTCCGGCAAATCGTCCACAAAGGCGGCCTCGTCAATGACGACGCGCCCCTGTTTCGAGCGCAGGGAACGCGGCTCCGAAGGCAGGCCCCATACGTTGAAACCGGAGGCAAAACGGATGCGGTAGACGGTGATGTCCCTGTCCTCGTCCCGCAGCAGCACCTCTTCCATATCGTCCGCCAGCACGTTGAGCGCCTTGGCCCAGAAGGCGCAGTCCCGGATGAACGTCTGGGTCATTTCCTTGTTATAGGACAGATAAAAGGTGTCCTGTCCCCCGGCTTCCCGGCTTTTGGCAGCCTCCATGACCGACTGGAACGCCTCGCAGTAGGACGCCCCTATGCGGCGGCTCTTTTCCCATACGCGCACCCGGCTTGTATCGGCCACCCAGCGGCGCTGATAGGGCAAAAGGATTTTTGCCACGCCTGCGTTCATTCCGCATCCTCCGTGATGCCCAGCGCCCGATAGATGTTTTGCGCCAGCTCCCCGGACATGCCGCGTTTGCGGGCATCCTCCGCTTCGGTTTCCTTCGGCAGCCCGGCTTCCAGCTCCGCCACCAGCTCAAGGCAGCGTTTTATCTCCTGCACCGTGGCGGCACTGATTTTTTCCGGATCGGACAAGGCAAGACCCAGCTTGAGTTCCACCGCTTCCCGCAGGGCGGCCACAGCGTCCGCCCGCGTGGCGATTCTGCGCCGCACCGGGATTGTTGCGCCGGGAATTTTTCCGGCGGCGGCCAGCTCCTGTCGTTTCAGGGCCAGGGATTCCAGACTGGATACGGCAAAGGCCATAGGGGCCGCTTCTTTTGCGTCGGCGGCGGCCAGAAGTTGCTCAAGGGCCTTCTGACGGCCCTTGATAATGTTGATACGGATTTCGCTTTCCGCCCGCGCGATTTCCTCTCTGCGGCGCGCCCAGTGATATTTCTGCCCCCAGGCTTTGAGCGTCGTAGCGGAAACCCCCGTGGCTTCCGCTACGGCGGCGTAGCTCATGCGATCCACGCAGTAAAGTTCCTGCGCCCGCCAGAGCGTATCCGTGGGATATTCCCTGCCCATGACTGCTCCTTAAAGCAATTTCAGTTTGAAACGCTGCGCGTTTCAAACCATACGGCCTGTCGTTTCGCGGAAAAAGCGCTGTTTTTCCGCTCACTTTGGGCCGGGCGGCGCTGTGCCGCCGCCTCGCATTTTTCCTTTTTCAAAGGCAAAACGCTCTAAAGGCCCAGTTCCCGTTCCAGGACTTCAATCTTGCGATTTACGCCGCGCAGCTCCTGTACCAGCTCGCTCAACTTTATGGCCAGCATCATGACGTATTCTCCGTCTATGGCTTCAGGCTCTCCGGCAAGCGGCAGAGCGGCGCGGATGGAATCGGAATGGCTGACGATTTCCGCCTCTATGATTTTGCGTCTGGCGCGCAGCTCTTCCCTGTGTCCCAGTTCTTCCCGTCTGCTCATGCCTTGCTCCTCGTTTCTATGACAACGGTAAGACGCTCCATCACCCTGGTATTATTCACAACCAGCGTCTGCAGGATGTCGTTCATCTTTTC
>DXFI01000003.1 GCA_019114565.1 Candidatus Desulfovibrio intestinigallinarum
TGCAAAGCTCAAGTCATTTCGACGCATTGCAACCCGCTATGATAAATTGGCCGCGACATACCGGGCAAACGTCATGTTAGCGGCCTGTCTGATCTGGCTGCAATAAACTTTTTAGAAACAGCCCCTAGCGCAGCATGACTTCCGGCATGGTCTTCCACTTGGAACCTCGTTTGATGTACCAGCCTTCGCGCACAGCCATTTCAATGGAGACTGCGGGGGAACTAAGTTTTTCTCCTGTGGCTTTATCTATTGCCCATGCGACGCACGAAAAATCATGAATAGTCTCCTCGCCGCTCCTTTCCCTATGCTCACCACCCTTTCTATCTTTGTAAAAATACTGCCATTTGACGCTCTTTTCGCCTTTATCGATGATTTCAAAGTGCAGGTGCGAAAATTTTCCGCACGTATTGATGGCAGCAATGATGAATTGGCTCGACCATGACGGCCGCCCTTCCACTATGTACAGATTCTGCATGACCATCAGGGGATTGACTTTCATTCGAAGGGCCATGTCCACGGCAATGGCAGCACTGCCCAAATTATCTTCCCCTTGGAAATCTTTCGGAACAAGGGATGACCGGGTGAACATGCGCGCCATGCGTTGTAGGGCCTCGAAACCGGAAACCGTATCAAAGCCGATGCGCACGACATCGGGAGCGGCAGGAGCCTTCAAAGCGGCAAGACTTGTGGTCTGGCTCATGGCGTTACCTCCACCGGCAGGTTGCGTATGCCGGGCAATAATTGGGGTTACAGGTCTGGGAGCGGGGATTGCCGTAGAAACGCCCGGCATGCAGCAGAGCGGCGGCATGATGCAGCAGGCCGGGGGAATCGGCATCGCCTACCAGCCGGGCACGAGCGTTTTCCACCGTGCCGGAGCCGGCGCGCTGCCCTTTGGCGGTCTTGCCCGCCTGCAGACCGAGGATATGGGCCGGGGCCGTGATACGCACGCCGTAGCTGGCGGCCGCCAGCAGCTCATACACGCCGAGCTGGGCGGCATGGCCGGTCGTCCTGACCGTTCCGTCAGCGGCCACGGCGCTCTTGCCGGTCTTGATGTCCGCGATGCCGTAGCCAAGGACCGGATCGCGATAGATGCGGTCTGTCGTTCCGGTCAGGACAAGGCCCACATCCTCAATCACGAGGGCCTCGCAAGAGGCCTCGACCGCTGCCCACTCGTATTCCGGCGACACCTGCTCGCAGTAGAGACGGCAGAGGTCGATGCCGATCTTTTCCACGTCGGCGGGCTGCATGTCGCCGCTCCAGTCCACGTCAATGGTACGGGCCTCCTCTCTGGCTGCATCCGCCACAATGCCCGCCGCGTCGTCAAAAGAAATCGGCTCGCCGTTGATGACGGCCTGATCGAAGGCCGCCGCCCCGGCGTGGACGGCATGGCCAAGCACGGCGCCCGGCCCGGAGGGCAGGCGCAGCCCGCGAAGGTGCTTTGCTTCCCAGCGGGCGGGACAGTCAAAAAGGTCCGCCAGCGAACTGGCGCGGATGGCGATAACATCAGGCGTCGGCATGGAAATATCTCCTTTCATCCGCGCAGCGGAGCATGCAGAAGAAAGTTACAGCCCGGACGACCATTTCCGCAGGATGCGGAACGCGCCCAAGAATGGCTCGCAGGGACTGAAACGCCGTTACGACGCACCATGTAAACAACGATGCCGTTGTAGGGGGTCACGATAGATGAGAATGGGGAGAATGGCGGTGGAGTGTTGACGAATGGTTGACTTTTCATTGACTGATGCGGGCTTGACAGCTGCCCACCCATGTAAAGACGGGAAGACAATGGTTTGAGAACGGCGGGCCGATTTGAGGCCCCTTTTTCACGCAAGCTGAGAACAGGAACAGCCCCGGCGCGTGTCAAGACGGACACAAAACCGGGGCTGTTTTTTGTACTTTCCGGAGTCGAGGGCTACTTGTGGATGCGCTCCTCCACCCGGCTACTGGGTAGGATAGCCCGCTGCTCGTCAAAAAGGGGAGGCACCTCTCCTTCGTCCTGTCCAAGGTTTTGCCTCCCATGTTCAGCTTCAAGCCTGGCCAGTTTCTCCCGGAGAGATCCATTCTCGCGCAGCAGCTCCTCCTTCTCCCGCAGGAGCTGCTCTTTTTCTCGATATAGCCTACGAGTCTCTGCTGCCAGCTCTCTCCGCTCTTCTCTCTCTAACGCAAGCTCTCGTTCTAGCTTAGAGCCTAACTGCTCTACAAGGGTCGCCGCCTGTTCCCCTCCAGTCTTTTCTGACGCTCGCTTCTCTAAATTCTCTTGAGCCACGAGGTCAGAAATCCTCATGGGGCCACGCCCAAAAAAAATCCAGTCCGCTGAAACATCAAATTTCAGGGCTATTTTCTCAACCCAGCCTGTGGGTATTTGCTGCCGTTTGCGAGCGGCTGCCACCGATGGGGCTTTGATATCTAATATTTTAGCTAACACAGCATCTTTATCTGTCTGCGCGACCTCGCATATTCGCATAAATTTTTCTTCAAATGATTTCGAACTTTCCATCGCTGAACTCCGAAATGAACATCGAAGCGCCCATCGAAGATAAAAGCTAAATTTTTCGCTACGTTAGCAAAAAAGATATTTTTTCTAACTCCGAAGCAATTTTTAGCTTGTATTTTTAAGCTAAAATCTATACAACGGATTTACGGGCGGTTGACAAGTTACGGGACAAGTAAGCCATAGCAGGCCGCCCCCATTTTAGCAATGTCAATGTTTCAAGCTCAGATGGAGATGCCCCATGAGCAAGCTGCAACCCTACGGTCGGGGGCGCGCCGATTCCAAGCGAGAGATACAGCGCATTCTTGATAGCAAGGGCAAAAACTTTGTGGATGTGGCGGAGATGGCTGGTGTAACGCGCCAAACAGTATCCGCAACGATGAATGGATACCGGCACAGTCCACGCGTCTTGGATGCCTTACGCTCCTTTGGAATTCCTGAACGGCTGTTGTTTGATCCTCGCAGGACTGCAAAAGCTGTCTAGGGGGCGTTATGGCTCTTAAGGAAGCATATAGCGCAGTTGAATTAGCGAAAATATTATCACTAACAGATCGTGCAATTTTATTTCGAGCTGAAAGAGAAGACTGGACGTCGCGCCCGCGCTCCGGTCGAGGCGGCGGCAAGGAGTGGCTTGTCTGCTCCATGCCGGAAGAGACGCGCATCGCCATCCGGGCCGCCGAAGAGAAGCAGGCACTGGCCATCATGCCGAATCCCGTGCCGCTCCCTACGCTTTCTTCTTCTACGGCGCAGGCCATCATGGACGATAAGCGGCGCTACAAGGCGCTGGCCCGCGCCGATTTGGTCCGGCAGTACCTCTCATGGCAGCGTAAGCACGGAGCGACGAAGGTGCAGAAGACCGAGTTTATCTCTGCCTACAAGGCCGGGGCATGGCCCAAGCTGCTGGAAGAAGTCGGCCCGGTGTCGTGGCAGACGCTTGAGCGGTGGAAGCTGGAGCAGGAACGGGCCGGAAGCGTACTGGCCCTGGCGGACAAACGGGGCGTGACTCACAAGGGCAAGACCATGCTTTCGGAGGAGCATAAGAGCGTCATTCTCGGGCATGTGCTTAATCCGAATGCGCCTAAAGTCAGCCAGTGCGTGCGCGAAGTGCAAAAAAAATTCAAGGCACAGGGCCTTGCCGTACCCTCCGATCCGACCATCCGACGTTTTGTCTCGCGATACATGGAAACCTGCTTCGACGAGTGGACACTGTTTCGAGAAGGCAAGAAAGCCTGGAATGACAAGTGCGCCATTTCCCTGCTGCGGGACTGGAATCTTGTCAGTGTCGGGGATGTTGTCATTGCCGAC
This sequence comes from Candidatus Desulfovibrio intestinigallinarum, assembly GCA_019114565.1. Taxonomy (GTDB): domain Bacteria; phylum Desulfobacterota; class Desulfovibrionia; order Desulfovibrionales; family Desulfovibrionaceae; genus Desulfovibrio; species Desulfovibrio intestinigallinarum. The sequence goes on from DXFI01000003.1 coordinate 3,797, forward strand.
GGTCACACGCTCAACTTTGAAACGTTGAATCCTGCGACAGGCAAGCCCACGCGCATGACCATTGTGCTGTTCTATGACGGAGCCAGTAACTGCCCGCTGGGTTGGGAGATCATGCCCTCGGAAAACACGGCCAGCATATCCGCCGCTTTCCGGCGCACCTGCATCATGTTGGGGAAGTTTCCCCGCGTGGTCTATCTGGACAACGGACGCGCTTTCCGAGCGAAGTTCTTTAAGGGCTGCCCGGACTTTGAACAGGCCGGATTTCTGGGCCTGTATCGCGACCTCGGTTGTTCGGTGATTCATGCCTGGCCCTACCACGGGCAGAGCAAGCCGATTGAACGTTTTTTCGGGACGTTCCACGACATGGAGGTTTGGACGCCATCCTATACGGGTAACGACCTGGCGCACAAGCCTGCGCGGATGAAGCGCGGGGAGGATTTGCACCGGAAACTCTACGAAAAGATGGGCGGGCGGCCTCTGACGATGGATGAGACTCTGGTTCAGGTGGCGCGATGGTTTGCGGATTACGCGACACGCCCGCAGTACCGGACGCATTTGCACGGACGCACGCCGGGAGAGGTTCTCATGGAAGGCCGGGGCGAAGGTCTTTCCCCGCAGGACATGCAAAAGCTGACCCTGTTCATGATGCAGAAGGAAGTACGCACCATCACCAAGGACGGCATCAAGGTCAACGGGCGGCTGTTCTGGCACGAAAGGCTGTATTCCCGCCGCCATCCGGTGCTTGTTCGGTACGACGAACATTTCACCCCCTATAGCGTGTATGTGTACACGCTGGACGGTGAACTGCTCTGCGAGGCGAGAGACCGTGAGCACTACCGCATAGCCAGCGGGCTGCATCCGGCGGCGCGGATTCTCGGCACGGATGAACAACGAGAAGAGCTGCGGGCGGGCGTTGAACTGCGGAAGGGGCTGGAACGAGGCAGCACGACGCTTATGCGCGGTATCCTGCAAACCGTTGTCCTGCCAGAAACTCAGGCCCGTATGGCGGCACTGGAAACGGAAACGGCGGGTGCGCTGCCTGCCGAATCAAAGAAGACGAAGGTGATACGCCTGAACTCGCCCGTAGTCTCCCCCGAAGAAGAAGCCGCTTTTGAAGAAGCAAAGGAACAGGCACGGGCGGAAATGACTGCGGAACCGTCCTACACGCCCTCAGATGTGATGCGCTGGAAGGATGCGCAAGCGCGCTACGGCTATTTGTTCGAGGTGAAGTTCGAGCGAGGGCTGGAGCTTGTTCCGGCGGATGCAGCCTGGATGGAGGCCTACGAGAACACACCGGAGTTTGAACGCTACATGAAGCGCCGCTGCGAGGCGCTCCGGGAAATGTACGAGCATAAGCAGGCGATGCAGTCGGCCTAACTATCAGGAGAAAAATTATGCGCGACATCACTATCGAAACCGAAGCCATGAGCCGCTTTGACAATGCCGTTGACGAAGTGGCTGCAGCCGATCACGGGCTTTCCGGCTTCATCCTTGCCTATGGTCAGGCCGGACGCGGCAAAAGTGTGGCGGCAAAACGCTATGCCAAGGAGCGCGGCGGAACGCTGATTCACGTCTGGCAGGGTTGGAGCCAGACCGCATTTCTGCAAAATCTGCTTTTCGCCATACGCGGCGGTGAAGACATGCCGCGCCATTCCGGTACGCGCTGCAAGGAACAAATCGTGCGTGCGCTGGAAGACGACAGGCGGCCCCTGTTCATCGACGAGGCGGACCGGCTGCGCATCGACCGCATAGAGGATCTGCGGGATATCCACGAACTGACGGGCGTTCCGGTGGTCCTGATAGGCGAGGAAAGTATTTTCGGCCTTCTGGCGGAACGGCGACGCATATGGTCCCGCGTCATCAACGAGGTGGAGTTCTCACCGGCATCCCCGGCGGAAGTTGCCCTTTACGCCATGCGTTCCGCAGGGCTGGACATTCCCATGCAGCTTGCCTCGGAGATCGCACGGCGCACGGAGGGAGATTTTCGCCTTATCCGCAATATGATTTTCCAGCTTGAAAAATCCGCAAAAGCCTCCGGTTCGTTCAAAGTGGACGACGGAATGCTGGAAACCGTGCTCTCTTCCCGTCCCTGGCGGCGGAAATAATCACGCAAATTGAGAATGGAGGTATAACGCATGTTGAAGGAAAAGATTCTGTGTATCCACGCGACCCTTGGTGAAGTCCTCGGACATACCAGCGATGAGAAGGATGCCGATCTGCTCCGTCTCTGCCGGTCCAACCTGTTGAGCGTCGCTGAACAGGCGGCAGATCTGGAAGAAGGGCTGTGCATTACCCATGCGGCGCGTGCCGGTGAAGCGATGGAGGTGATGGCGTAATGGCCCGCATCAAGCCTGACCCGCATATCGTGACCGACCGTGCGCAGTGCGAAGGGGCACTGGCGGAAATGGCCGCGCTGGATCGCAAGCTCTCTGCCATTGAGAACGAGATGCGGGAATCCATCGACGCGGCCAAGTCGAAGGCCAGCCAGATTGCCGGGCCGTTGCAGGCACGTCGCAGGGAGCTGGCGGACGCCGTAGCGGTTTTCGCCAAACTGAACCGGCAGGAGCTGTTCGCGAAAAGCAAGAGTCTGGACATGGGCTTCGGCGTCATCGGCTTCCGGGCCAGCACACGAATCGTCCAGGTGCGCGGGGTGACGGCGGAAATGACGCTGGAACGCCTGCATCAGTACAACCTGGCCGACGGCATCCGCGTCAAGGAGGAGATCAACAAGGATGCCGCTCTGGGCTGGCCGGACGAACGGCTTGAGCTGGTCGGCCTGAAACGGCAGCAGGCGGACACCTTCTTTATCGAAATCGTGCGGGACGATGTGCCGGACAATGCCTGAATGAAGAAAAGCAAGGAGGAATGAAATGACAAAACAGGAACTTATCAAGGCAGTGACGCAGGCGCTGCGGGAAAAGCATCCCGATAAGGACGTAACCGCCGTCATGGTGGAGGCTGTGCTGGAGACTTTGGGAGACGTGGCCGCCGCCGAGCTGTTGGGCGGCGGAGAAATCCCGTTGTCCGGTCTGGGCAAGCTCAAGAGCAGGGAGATTGCGGGCAGACAGGGCCGCAATCCGCGAACCGGGGAGCCGCTGTACATTCACGCGCACAGGGCGGTTGCCTTTACCGCCTGCAAGGCTCTGAAAGAGGCCATGATACCCTGAAACTGAACCGGTCTGCGTGTCGAAATTGACACAAAAAACAGAGTTAAAATGCGAAACGGCCCCGTATGGGGCCGTCGCCGGGGCGTGGCGGCTCCGGCCTGACGAGCAACCTGGAACGCACAGAGGGAAGAAAATATGGAACGAGATAGAATCATTGCACGGATACGCAAGCTGTTGCGGCTGTCGCATTCAGCGAATCCCTTTGAGGCAGCTCTTGCCGCGGAGCGTGTGCAGCAGATGCTCTCGGAGTACAATCTGACAATGGAATCCATTGTGGATGAGGAGACGGAGGCGCGTAGCATACGCCGAAAGACAAGGAAACGGCTAGAGGATTGGGCCTACTGCCTGGCATCCAGGACTGCCGACGCTTTTGATTGTCAATATTATCATGACATGGGCACTGGTGAGACCATTTTTGTCGGAGTGGGAGCCGATCCCGAAGTCTGCGGGTGGATGTACAGCTACCTGTACAGGGCGCTTATGCGGTTGGCATCCGCTTACCTCAATGAACCAGACATGAAAGAATCCTCCGAAGAGGCAAGACGGGAGGCCAGGACATCGTTCCTCTTCGGCGCGGTGAGCGTTGTCGCTGACCGCATGCGCGCACAGAAAAAGAGGACTCCGATCACCACGGGAGCATTGGTGCCCGTGAAGGAATCCATTATCAACGCCGCCATGCCGGATGGCATCGTATCGCGTAAGCCAAAGCATCGCCACCTGCGGAAGAAAGCCAAACTGGCTGGACGGATGGCTGGAATGCGTATTCCCCTGTCGACACCGCTCTCCGGGGAAGCCGCCTGCGGTATCGCCGGGTAAGCGAAACGGCCCTCCGGGGCCGTCCCCGGCGGCGGACCGGGCCTGACGAGCAGCCGGGAGATGAAACAATGACGGAAGTGAGCCCGAAATTCCCGCGTATGGAGCGGGACGGGAAAATTTACATTGGCGAAGGCGTAAAGTTCGAGCGCATCCGGCGCATCACAGGCTATCTGGCGGGTACGGTGGGCCGCTTCAACAATGCCAAGAAAGCGGAACTTCGAGACCGCGTGAAGCATGAACAGGGGTGAGACCATGCGGAAGGACAACCGGAAATTCTGCGCATCCATCAGTGTGCGCAACGGAGAGCGGCGTTTGAAGCTGGAGCTTTCTCCCGCGTCTTTGCACGGCGGCCCGGAAGGCTTTTACCGCGTGCGGCTGGCCCGGCGCTGGCTTGATACGGAAGACGGCGCACCGCGCTTCTTCGACCGGGACGGAATAGCCCGTCTGGCGGCGGAACTTGCCTTGTGCGGGCTGGAAACGCCAGCTCCGGCTCCTGACATTCCCTGCAATTCCCGCGTGTCCGTGCGGCGCGCGGACGGCTTTTATGAAGGCACCTGGACGAACTCGGAGCCGATTCTGGACTACTCGGGCCGTTGGGTGGTCAACGTGTCGCTGGGAGGAAAGCGCGAGTTCGTGCCGGTGGAAGATGTGACCGTACACAAGGAGCGTCGCCGTGGATAACCAGAAGATGCGGATCGGCCTGTACCGCAAGATTGAGATTGCCCGAAAGCAGCTCCCGCATATGGATGAGGAAGCCTTTCGGGATCTGCTGCGGTCGGAGTTTGGCGTATCCAGCCGCAAGGATATGACTATGCACCAGCTTTCCCGCCTCGTGCAGCTTTTTGCCGCCGAGTACGGCGTCACCTATACCGCGCCCGCAAAAAGCCGCAACTGGCGCGTGACGCCGCATGGACGCCCGGACTGGATAGAGATTACGGATTCCATGCCTTTTGCCGCAGAAAAGCGGCAGATTCTGGCCATATGGCGCAAGCTGGGCTACTCCATGAGCAGCTTGGACACGCGGGTCAGACGGGCGTTCGGATGTCCCTGTTTCGTCTGGCTCAAGAACGAAGAACAGATTTCCACGCTGCTTTCCGATTTACAGCGGCGGGAAAAGGCTTTTGACCGCAGGTACATCAAGGATCGCGTCGGTGCGTGACGCTGACGAGCTGCGGGCGCGGATTCTTGACCGCTATGTATCCGTCCATGCCTTCTGTCGGGCGCACCCGGAACTGAAGCGGGCCACGGTGTACATGGTGTTGTCCGGGAAGTATCCGGGCAAAGCGGATATGCAGATCGCGCGGATTCGGGCAGCGTTGACCGAATCCGCTTCCGGGGAAAGCGCGGAAATCCGTATCCCGCGAGTGACGGGCGAGGCTCTGGCCGCAACTTTGCAGGAAATACGCTGTGCCCACTGCCGCCGCCTTGATCGGAGGGAATGTCTGGCTTGTCGGGAACAGACGGAACGCGAAGGAAAGGAACTTTTTTCAAGGCTGTTTTAGGGGGCAGATATGTCCAGAACTCGCATTCAGGAAATTGTGACCCTGACCAGGGAGGGGTGGCGGCCTTATGACGCGGAACCGGATCGGAGTGTCTATGAAAGGCTGGGCTGTCCCCATTTTCTGCGCGGTAAGCGCAAGCCGTTCTGGTTTGTGCGTGACGACGTGTTCTGCTGCATCGGCTGCGCGGATCACTGCACGCTGCAGCGCCCTTCCGGTTTTCCGCTTCCCCTGCCCATACGCTATCCCCGCGTTCCTCCGGACAGACCGTATACATTGACGCCCCAGGAAATGCTCGCCCGCCACGAGCTTCTGAATGTCCGGCAGGCGGCCTACTGCCTGAACGTCTCGGAACGTACTATTTACGATTATATCGCGGAGGGCAGGCTGGTCCGTCTCAAGGAGAATCCCGTGCGCGTTCGCGCCAGAGAGGTCAGGGAGCTTTGCCGCAATTTCGACGAATAAGGCGATGAAAAAATGTTCGCGCTGTTCGCGCCCTTTCCGGGCGCATGACGGCCCGTCATGGCATTCTTGTCATGGCGGGCCGTTTTCGCGTCGGTCCGTCCTCCCGTCCGTCTTACCGGGATTGGCCCGGCGAAGCGGAAGGAGAACCGGCGAAAGGAAAAATATATGGTTTCTTCCATTGCCCGTAATCCCCGTGCGCTGGCGGTGCTGTTCGTCTGCGCTGTCGCCGTTCTGGCGGGAACGGTGCTGCTCATTTCTCCCGTCCAGCTGCCCGTCATTTTGTACAAACTGGCGCTGGTGCTGGTGTCCGGCGTGGTCGGCCTGATCTTCGACTACCTCTTTTTCCCTTATGCCGTACCCTCCGGCTATCTGAGCAGGGACTGGCGCAAGGACCCGGATGCCAACGGGGATGACGGCATTCCCGACTATACCATTTGCGACGGCTACGTTCCCGCATTCTGCGCGTCCCTGCTGCGCCGGGCGCTGATTGTCGCGGCCTTTGTGCTGGCCGTGGCGCTGGGCCTGTAATCCCGCGAAGGGAAATGAGATGGCCATGAAAGACCTCTTGAATCCGGCTCTCGCGTTTCCCCGGCAGGCGCTGCGGGCCGCCTTTCTGGGCGTCGGCTTTTTGCTGGCTTCCATGTGGCTGCCGATTCAGACGAAAGCAGCCGAAGTGACGATCCCCCGCGCGGCGGAAGCGCACCGGGCAACGCTTGTCCGGGCCGCCCATGCGACTTGGGGGCTGGATGCGCCGGTGTCAGTTTTTGCCGCGCAGGTTCACACGGAGAGCTGGTGGCGCAACGATACCGTCTCTCATGTGGGAGCGCAGGGGCTGGCGCAGTTTATGCCCGCCACGGCCCGCTGGCTGCCCTCCGTGGCACCGGAAACAGGCAAGCCAGCGCCGTTCAATCCCGGATGGTCGCTCCGGGCGCTGTGTGTTTACGATAAATGGCTGTGGGATCGCACAAACGGCGCGGACGCGTTCGAGCGTATGGCGTTCACGCTGTCCGCTTATAACGGCGGCCTGGGCTGGGTGAATCGGGACAAGGCGAAGGCCCGCAGGCAGAGCGTGGATGCGAGCCGCTGGTTCGGCGCTGTGGAAACGGTCAATGCGGGGCGTTCCGCTGCGGCATGGAAGGAAAACCGCCAGTATCCGCGCCGCATTCTCAAGGAACGTCAGTATGCCTACATCAAGGCCGGCTGGGGGCCGGGGATCGCGGAAGGGGACAGACCGTGATCCTCCGGCTGGTCGGCATAGGCTCCGTATGCGCGCTGGTGTTTGTCTCCTCGGCGCTGCTGGTTGCCAGAAGTGAGCTTGATGCGGAAAGACTGCGTCACGCGGTCACGAAGCAGGAGCGCGACGGATGGAAGGCGGCGGCGGAAGCGTACCTGGAGAACGCCGGGGCGCAGGCGGAAAACGCCCGCCAGTGTCTGGAGCGGGAAGAAAAATCTGTCCGGGACGCGGCGGAACGGGCGGCTATCATAAAGCAGGCCCGTCCCCGCGCCCGGACCGCCGAGGAAAAGGTGGTGGACGATGAAACGCGCCGTCGCGCTGTGGAACGCCTTAATCGCCCCCTGTAGCATCATCCTGATGCTGCTGTGCTGCGGCTGCGGCCAGAAGGCGGCGGCCCCGCTCCTTCTCGAACACCATGACTGCCCGTCCCCGTCCCTTCCGGCGTTGCCGGAGCTGGACGGGGAAGAGCCGCTGGACAGCCTGGAGAATGTTTCCCGTCTTCTGGAGAGGGACGACAGGCTTCGGGGGTACATAGACGGCCTGAACGCGGCCCTGCGCTGTGAGCAGGCGCGAAGGCCCGCTCCGGCGCAGAGCGCGCCGGGCGGGCGTATCGAAAAGGTGAATCATGGGAACTGAAGTAAATGCCGCCATAAGCGCGGCCCTGCCTCTCATAGAGTCGCTGTTTGCGCTGGGACTGCCCGGCATCATCCTCATGCTGGCGGCTATCCCGGCGCTTGTCATCGCCGTGGTTTTCATTCTGGATCACCGGCACGGCAAGCGGACGGAAATGCTCCTGGAAGCCTATCGGCAAGATACGCAGAACGTCCTGCGCGCCGTAAGCGAAAAGCACGAGGCCATCTTGCGCGACATGAGCGAGAAGCATGAAGAAACAGCGGAGTTTTACAGGAAAA
>DXFI01000037.1 GCA_019114565.1 Candidatus Desulfovibrio intestinigallinarum
TCAGCAATTTGCTGAGGGGGAACTCCTGAGTTATATGCCTTAATCGCTAACATTCGTATTTCTTGGCTCGCTATTTTCATGGCTGTACGATAACATATTTTTTTAACATTTCAAAGTTGAATTGCTCTAGAGCAATTTCAGTTTGAAACGCTTTGCATTTCAAACCATACGGCCTGTCGTTTCGCGGAAAAAGCGCAGTTTTTCCGCTCACTTTTGGCCGGGCGGCGCTGTGCCGCCGCCTTCGCGTTTCACCTTTTTCAAAGTTGAAACGCTCTAAACGCTGCATAAACAGACGCAAAAAAAGCGTGCCGAAAAACTCGGCACGCTTTTTTGCATTTCGCGCTCCCCTGTGCGGCAGGGCTCACAGCGTCATCAGCAGACCCAGCGCCAGCAGGGAAATCAGCAGGGTCGCATAGGTGCGGCGTATGCGCAGGCCGAAAACGGCTCCCGTCATGGCAGCGGCATAGAACATGGCCCAGCTTACGGTCGGAAACCACTGCGCGCCCACACGCGCCAGCAGCGGCCCCAGCGCCGTCAGAACAAGAAAACAGACGACATACAGGCAGTATTGCGCAAACGCCCGCCCCAGAATGCTGTATACGATGGCCCGCCCCGGCAGCATACCGCCGGCGGCGCCGGTACACCAGCATTGCACGCGCTCCGAGGCGTCGTCCATGAGTTCCCGCTGATACTGCTCCAGCCAGGCCGCGGCATAGGCGCACAGCATGGCAAAGACAATGGGGAGCAGCAGCGTGTCCGGCTGCCGCCAGTCATAAAGAAGAGCAATCGGGAAAAGAAGCAGAAAGCTCAGTGTCCCGTAAGGAGGGACAACACTGCCCAGAGGCAGCACGTCCAGCCAGAGCAGTTCAAAGATGATGCCCAGAGGCAGGCCCAGCTCCCACTGCCCGGAGACAAGGCCGAAGAGAATCCCCCAGAACAGGGGGCGATCAGCTAGACGAAACAGGAGAGACGAGCGCGCCGCTCCCGCAAGGACAAAAAAAAACCGTAGAGGAAACAGGCCTGTCCGAACTCAGAATAGCTGCTCATCGGCTGCCCTCACATGTTCCGTAGGTACGCGGCGCAGATCAAAGGAAACGCTGCGTTCCTTCATGCGGCGCAGATCCTCCCTGTCTTCCTCGGAAACCGCAATATGCGGCAGAAGCTGCGTCTTGCCCGGCGCATAATGCAGATTCCCGATATTCAGGGTTTCCATGGCGACGCCCGCATCGCAGGCGCGGCGGGCGTCGCGGCAATCTTCAAACAGCACCAGACAGGAAGAGCCGCACGACTCCAGAACCCTGACCAGATCGTCAAGCGTGACAAAATGAATGTCCACATCTTCCGGCACGGCCAGTTCCGCGATCTGCTGCCGCAGCAGATCTGACGCAAAGGCGTCGTTGGCCACAACAAGATGCTTTGCGGCCAGATGCGGCAGCCAGCCTTCGATGACCTGCCCGTGCACGAGACGATTATCGACACGAAACCACGTCATTTACGCGCCGCTCTTTTCGTTTTTATCGTTTTTCTTGCTGCGCAGCATACTGCCCGCGACAACAATCCCGCGCGTTCCGGCCTCGCTGGCCAGACGCGCCAGCTCTTCGAGCGGCTTTTCCCGGCAGGAAAAGACCTTGAGCAGCATCGGCAGATTGACGCCGGTGACGACCTCCACATGGTGCGACCCCAGCAGGGAAAGCGCAAGATTGGTCGGCGTGCCCCCGAACATATCCGTCAGGACAATAACGCCCGCCCCCTTGTCGAGGCGATCCGCGGCATCATTGAGGCGGCGCACCGTTTCCGGCACTTCCTGAGCCACATCAACGCTGATGGAGCTGCAATCGCTCAACGAACCAAGAATGAACTCCGCCGTCCGCAGCATGGCCGAGCCATAATCGGCATGAGCGACAACAATAATGCCGACATGCGGGGTCTGTTCTTCTGCCATGTCTTCCTCCGTCAAAAACGCTAGAGCGTTCTGCCTCTGAAAAAGGTAAAACGCGAGGCGGCGGCACAACGCCGCCCGGCCAGAAGTGAGCGGAAAAATCGCGTTTTTTCCGCGAAACGACAGGCCGAATGGTTTGAAACACAACGCGTTTCAACCAGAAAATGCTCTAACGGCATCACGCGCGACGGCACGCGATTCCGCAAGACAACGATGCGTTCAGATTGCCAGTTTTTCTAGCCAAGTTCAAGATGACGATGTTCCATGGAGACAGCATAGCCCGACTGACGCAGGACGCGGCGCAGATATTCCGCCATGGCGACGGAACGATGCCGCCCCCCGGTGCAGCCCACGGCCAGCGTGACGCGGTAGCGCCCTTCCGTTTCCATGAGCGGCAGCATGTAGAGCACCAGATCCGTCAGCTTGTTGCGAAACTCCACGGCGGCGGGGGCGGCGAAAACATAGTCGGCTACGGCCTTGTCCTTGCCGCTTTTTTCCCGCAGATTCTCGTCAAAATAGGGATTTGCCAGAAAGCGCATGTCAAAGACAAAATCCGCTTCCGCGGGAATCCCGTACTTGAAGCCGAACGACAGCAGGTTCACGCGCAGGGGGTGGAGATTTTCCGGGCCGCGCGTCCAGCGCTTCTGAATGATGCGCCGCAAATCATGAATGGAAAGACGGCTCGTATCCACCACAAAATCGGCCATTTCGCGCAGGGGCCGCAGACGATCCCGCTCGGCGGCGATGGCCGCCTCCAGCCCGAAACCGCCGCGCTCCAGCGGATGGGGCCGCCTGGTAGCCGCATAGCGGCGCAGAAGGGTTGCCGTATGCGCCTCCACAAACAGCACCTGCGCCCGCGTGCCCCCTTCCGCCAGCGCCAGCAGAGCCCCGTTGAGCTGCCGCAGGAAATCATTCTGGCGGAGATCCATGCCCAGCGCGATGCCCCGGAAATGCTCCATGGAAGGACGGCGCATCATCCCGACCATTTCCGGCGCAAGGCTTGCCGGCAGGCCGTCAACGGTAAAGTACCCCAGATCTTCAAAAACGCGCAGAGCCACGCTTTTGCCCGCGCCGGAAAGCCCCGTCACAATGCAGACAGGCGCGTTTTCTTCGCGGGCGGGCGTATCGGGAGAGGATTCCATGATGGTCATGAGAGTTTTCCGGGCTGAACGACAAGCGCCCCCTTGCGGGGGCGCTTCCGTCAACAGTTAAAGAACGGGGTCTATGAGGGCGAAGCCGCCCGCGCTCTTGCGGTACACCACATTGACGCGCGTTGTTTCGGCATTGATGAACACAAAGAAATCGCCGCCGATATTTTCCAGCTGCATCAGAGCTTCATCAAGATGGAGCGGCTTGTTGGCAAAGCGGTCGGAACCGGAAACGTCGGGGGCGTCGTCCGCCTCGCCGTCCATATTGTAGGTAAAGACATCCACGTCGGCATTGCGCGCCTGACGCCGCTGCTCGCGCACTCGGGACACCTGCCGCTTGATCTGCGATTCCAGCTTGTCGCGCACAAGATCAATGGCCGCGTACATGTCGTTGGTCTGCTCCGAAGCGTTCAGATGAAGACCCTCGCCCGTCACGGTGACTTCGCAGCGATGACGAATCTTGTCCATCGTCATGACGACGTTGATTTCAAGGCCGGAGGACTTGCCGAAAAAGCGCCCCATCTTTTCCATGCGACGGCGGGCGTACTTCTTCAGATGTTCGGAAGGCTCGAAATTCTTGAACGAAAAGGCAATGTTCATACATTCCTCCGGGTGTTAGAGCGTTTCCATACTGCCGGAATATCAGGCAAAACGCTCGGCAGCGCCCCTGGGACCGCTGCGACGAGGCGTCCGGGAAAAGTTCCCGGAAAACCTTCGGAACAATGCCGGAAGGGCATTGCGCCTCAAAATGAGTTCATCATGCGCCGCGCTGAAGCATTTTCCGTTTGAAACGCTGTGGCTTCAAGCCATTCGGCCTGTCGTTTCGCGGGAAAACGCGGTTTTTCCGCTCACTTCCAGCCGGGAGGCTCTGTCCGCCGCCTCGCGTTTTACCTTTGCAAGGGTAAAACGCTCTAGAAATGCGCCTTGCGCTTGGAAGAGGAAGCAATATTGAGCGCCATGCGGTATTTGGCAACCGTCCGGCGCGCAATGGTCACTTTCAGATGCTCCTTGAGCATTTCTCCCAGCTTTTCATCGCTCAGCGGCGCTTTGGGGTCCTCTTCGGAAATAAACTTCTTGATCAGCGCCTTGACGCTTTCGGAGCCTACGGCGCTGCCGTCGTCCACGGTCAGACCGCTGTTGAAGAAGAACTTCAGCTCGAAGATGCCGTGCGGCGTAGCCACGAACTTATTGGTGGTGATGCGGCTCACCGTGGATTCGTGCATGCCGATGTCTTCCGCAATCTCCTTGAGAATCAGGGGGCCCAGCTTCGTCACGCCTTCTTCAAAGAAGGGGCGCTGATGACGCACGATGCTTTCCACAACCTTATACAATGTTTTCTGCCGCTGATACAAGCTCTTGATGAGCCAGGAAGCGGCCTTTTTTTTCTCCGCGCAGTACTCCATTTCCTTGTCGGAGCCGCTGAGCGGCAGATCGTTCAGCTCGGAAAGCTGCAAATGCGGCAGCCCTTCGTCATTCAGCATGATGACAAAATCTTTTCCCGACTTGTAGACATAGACATCCGGGCTGACGTAGGTAGGCTCGCTGTTGCCGAAACTGGCCCCGGGGAAGGGGTCCAGCGTCTGGATAAGTTCAAGATATTCCTGCAAATCCGTCATGTCGATCTTGAACTTGCGCAGCAGGGGCTTGTAACGCTTGGCCTCCAGGTCCTCGAGATGCTCCGTCACCAGCGACACCAGCACGGGATCGCGCTCATAGCCGAGATTACGGATCTGCACCATCAGGCATTCGCTGGCGTCGCGCGCCGCAACGCCGACGGGATCGAACTGCTGCACCCGCTCCAGCACGGCCCTCACCTCGTCGGGCGTAGCCTGCGTCATGGCGGCAAGCTCGTCCACAGAGGCCTGCAGATAGCCCACGGAGGACAGATTGCCGATAATGGCCTCGCCGATCTCCTGCTGGCGTTCCGTCAGCGAGGAAAGACGCAGCTGCCAGCGCAGATGCCCGTCCAGCGAGGGCTTTTCCGCATAGCGCCCTTCAAAGGGCGTCATATCGTCGCCGACGTCGAACTCCTGCGACTGCGAGCCCTTGGGCGTGCTGGCGAATTCGCCGAGATAATCTTCCCAGTCGGCATTGCGCGCCAGCTCGCCGTCATAGGCGGCGTCTTCGCGAATATCGCTGGGGCGATCCTCCTGTTCGGACGGCGCGGGCGCCTCCGGCTGCGGAGCGGACTCTTCCAGAAAAGGATTTTCCATCAGCTCCTGCTGCACGGTTTCGAGCAGGTCAACCCGCGACAGCTGCAGCAGACGAATCGCCTGCTGCAACTGCGGCGTCATTACCAATTGTTGAGAAAGCTTGAGCTGTTGCCGTAATTCCAGTGCCATACCTTATCGCCTGTCTAAGTCCTTTCAAAGACTATGCCATAGCTTTCACCCAAGCGCAATGAGGAAGCTTGCGCCCAAAGGCGCAAGCGGCGGTGGCGGGAGCCTCCTTACGCCGAAAAAGCACCGGAAAACGCGCTCCCGGAGCGCACATACAAAAAAGGGGGAGGAGGAACGCTGTTCCTCTTCCCCCAGGAAAGGCGCGGGCTGTGGCGCTAGCCGCGCTTCATGTCCTCGATAAGACGGCTCAGACCCTGCGTCTGCTCGGCAAGGGCGTTGACGGCCTGCGCGGCCTGATTCATGGCCTGGGCATTCTGGGCCACGTTTTCATGGATATGAATGATGGACTTGTTGATTTCGTCGCTGGCGGCGGACTGTTCCTCGGCCGCCGTGGCAATGGCGCGCACTTCGTCGGCCGTCACTTCGGCGTCGTTCACAATCTGCTGGAGAGCTTCGCCGGACTGATTGGCAAAGCCGGTGGCCTGTTCCACCTGCTCGACGGCGCGATCCATGGATTCCATGCTCTTGGCGGTGCTTTCCTGAATGGCGCGGATGGCGTTGCCCACGTCCTGCGTGGAGGCCATGGTCTTTTCGGCCAGCTTGCGCACTTCGTCGGCCACGACGGCAAAGCCGCGGCCCGCCTCGCCCGCGCGGGCGGCCTCAATGGCGGCGTTCAGCGCCAGCAGGTTGGTCTGATCCGCGATGTCGGAAATCACGCTCATGATATCGCTGATGGACTGGGCATGATCATTGAGCTGCACCATATCCTGCTTGAGCGTGCTGGAAACTTCGTGCACCTGCCGGATGCTCGCAAGGGAGTGCTGCACGATATCCGCGCCGTGTTCGGCTCTGGAGCGCATTTCCGAGGAAACGGTCGAGGCCTGGGCGGCGTTGCGGGCCACTTCCTGCACGGCGGCGTTCATCTGGTTCATGGCCGTAGCCGCTTCGGAGAGGCGATCCGCGGAGAACTGCGCGCCCTTGTCGGACTGCTCGATCTGGGCCGACAGCTGCACAGAGGCGGAAGACACCACTTCGACAACGCCCTCCAGCTGCCCCGCCGCCGCAAGCATACCGTCGCGGCGGGCGCTCTCCGCCATGCGCTGGGCTTCCTGCGCGGCCTTCATGGCCTCGGTGGCCTCGCGGCCCTTGGCTTCGGCTTCGCGGCTCTTTTCCTCAGCGGCCTGAATATTGTTCTTGAGGCTGGACACCATGACGCGCAGAGAGTCGGCCAGCATGCCCGTTTCGTCGTCGCTGGTGACCTTCAGCTCGCGATCAAGATGCCCTTCGGCCACCTCGTGGGCAAATTCCTGCGTGCGGCGCAGGGGAACCACAATGGCCCGGGTGATGCAGAAGGCAAAGGCAAGGCCGATGATCAGCGCGATGCCGACCAGCATCCAGCCGCGTTCCTCGGAGCTCGTCAGCTCCGTCACACCATGCTGCAGCAGTCTGGTGGAGTCGGCCTTCACCAGCTCGCCAAAGGTCTTGATGGTCGAAAAACAGTCGTTATACAGCTTGATGCGCTCCTGCGTCAGCTCCTCGCTGCGCCGCAGCATGCCGGAAATCTTCTGGGCCATCTCGCTGAAGGTGGTCAGCGCGGCGGAGGCGTCGTCAAACATGGCGCGACAGTCTTCCCGCAGCAGATACTGCCGGATCTGCCCCATTTCGGCGACAACGCTCTTGAAATCGGCAACGGTCTTGTCCAGCGCCTTGACATCCCGGCCATCCAGAGCAAGCAGCAGGGACTGCAGGGCCGAGGCCGCCCCCTCCATGACGGAGGAGACGCGGGCCATGTTGGCCGCATACTGACGGCTTTCCTGCGGCATGAAGCTGTTGATGTAGCCGGTGAGCGTCTGGCTCATGTTCGACGAAAGCGTCATCAGCTTCTGACGGGCAAAGGTGCTGGACTGCACCATCTGCTGGCGGGTCTTTTCAAATTCGCGCATATTGACCACGCCCCGTTCCACACAGTCCTGAAACTGGGCAAAAAGACGACCGTATTCATCAAGAAATTCAGTTGTCTTGGGCACGGGAAAGGCGCGGTTCAGCTTCGTCAGTTCCTCCAGAGAAGCCTGCCCCTGCCTGATGTAGTCCCGATACCTCCCCAGAGAATCCTCTTTGCCTTCTGAAAAGAAGATGCGGACGCTGTAGCCCGCCAGCAGCAGGTTGCTCTGCAACGTATTGTTGACGGCATACCGCGGAACGCGGTCATTGGCGATAAGCCCGGACGTCTGCAGGCTGTCGTCCAGCGCCGTCTGCATCATGAACCCCAGAATACAGATGAGCGCCAGTAGGATACCGAAGCCGCCGCCTATTTTCATACCTATCGAGATTCTCATACTCTCTCCCTTGCCGAGCCCGTTCCCGACGAACGTTGTCGCCGTTGCCAAAACCAGAAAGCATGCCTCTCCGCACGCTTCGCGCATGCACTGTGAGCAGGGACTGCTCCTGTGAACATTCCCGCGGACTTTTGTTTTTGTCCCATGCCTCTTTTCCCGGGGGAAGAAGGCATATACATCAGAAAATGCGCGGCAGACCTGTGTCTGCCCAAAAAGTCGATATCATCTTAGCAAAAGAAAGGGGCTGCCACAACTCCAATATCCCTGCCTGACGGATTTCTCTGCGCAAAAAGCCGCCCATCAGGAACAATCACGAAGGTTTCAACACCTTTATGTCTGAACCGGTGCTGTCCTCCGCCATGAGCGTGCTCATGACGCCGCGCGTGCCCTGACAACGCTATCGGCAAAATCGCAAAAACCTTTGCCGCAGAAGCGCATACTTTCCGCAAAAGCCGGAATCCGCCTTGTTTTTTTCGGTCGATACGTCTATGATTTTCGGACTTATGGATGACGTTTTCATTATGCAGGCTGAGGCTTTCGGAACATGTTCTGACGCTCATTAACAAGGGAACCATCATGGACAACAAAAGCAACTTTCTCATCTATGTGTCTGAATTTATCGGCACCTTTGTCTTTCTGCTGTGCGGGATCGGCTGTGTTTCCGGCCTCAAGCTGGCAGGGGCCAGCTTCGGCCAGTGGGAAATCGGCATTGTCTGGGGTCTTGCCGTCGCCATGGGCGTGTATGTCTGCGCCGGCGTTTCCGGGGCGCATCTGAGCCCCTCCGTCACCATCGCCCTGGCCATTTTCGGCGACTTCGACAAGCGCAAGGTCGTTCCCTACATTGTTGCCCAGATGCTGGCCGGTTTCTGCGCGGCCGCCGTCGCCTATCTGCTCTATGCCAGCCTCTTTGCCGAAGCCGTCGCCGCCGCTGCCGGGGACGCCGCCAAAATGACCATGCTCGCGGGAGCCTTCTGCACCTTTCCGCATCCCAGCATCACCTTCGGCCAGGCCTTTCTGGTGGAAGTCGTCATCACCGCCGTGCTCATGTGCCTGATCATGGCCCTTGTGGATTCCAAAAACGCCGCTCCGGGGAGCAACCTCGGCGGCCTGCTCATCGGCCTGCTGGTGGCCCTTATCGGCGCCTGCTTCGGCCCGCTGACCGGCTTTGCCATGAATGCCGCGCGTGACTTCGGCCCGCGCCTCTTCGCCACTCTGGCCGGCTGGGGCAGCGACGCCATGACCGGTTACGCCGTCAACAGCCATCTTTCCCTGCCCTATTTCCTCGTGCCTCTGATTGCGCCCATTATCGGCGCCTGCATCGGCGCCGCCGTCTACAAGTACGTCATTGCCGTGGCCCTCTCCCGTCAACAATCCTAAATGCGCCCATTGCGCAGGAGTCATCGCATGAGCCAGAAGAAATACATTGTTGCTCTTGACCAGGGCACGACCAGCTCCCGCACCGTCATTCTCGACAAGGACGTGAACATTGTCACCGTTGCGCAGCGCGAGTTCCCCCAGATCTACCCCAAACCGGGCTGGGTGGAACATGACCCCCGTCAGATCTGGGCCAGCCAGAGTTCCACGCTGGCGGAGGCGCTGGCAAGCTGCGGCATCACTTCCGAGGAGATCGCGGCCATCGGCATCACCAACCAGCGCGAGACCACCATTGTGTGGGAGCGCGAAACCGGCAAGCCCGTATACAACGCCATTGTCTGGCAGTGCCGCCGGACGGCGGAAATCTGCGACGAACTGAAAAAAATCGCCGGCTTTGAAGATTACATCAAGCAAAATACGGGGCTGCTGCTCGACCCCTATTTCTCCGGCACCAAGATCAAGTGGATTCTTGATAATGTGGAAGGGGCCCGCCAAAAGGCCGAACAGGGCGAACTGGTCTTCGGCACCGTGGACACCTGGCTCATCTGGAACATGACGCAGGGGCGCGTCCACGTCACGGACTACACCAACGCCTCCCGCACCATGCTCTTCAATATCCACAAGCTGGAGTGGGACGACTACATTCTCGAAACGCTGGGCATTCCCCGGGCCATGCTCCCCGAGGTGCAGCCTTCCTCCTATATCTACGGACAGGCCAACATCGGCGGCCGCGGCGGCACGCGCATTCCCATTGCGGGCATTGCCGGGGACCAGCAGGCCGCCCTCTTCGGGCATCTGTGCGTTGAAAACGGCATGGCCAAAAACACCTACGGCACCGGCTGCTTCATGCTCATGAACACGGGCAAGACGGCCGTGCAGTCCCAGAACGGCCTGATCACCACGCTGGCCTGCGGCCCGAAGGGCGAAGCCAGCTACGCGCTGGAAGGCTCCATCTTTGTGGCCGGTTCCGCCGTGCAGTGGCTCCGCGACGAGCTCAAGCTCGTGAGCGACGCCCGTGATACCGAATACTTTGCCACCAAGGCGGAAACCTCCAACGACGTTTACGTCATCCCCGCCTTTACCGGTCTGGGCGCGCCCTACTGGGACCCCTATGCCCGCGGCGCCATTGTCGGTCTGACCCGCGGCACCAATGCCAGCCAGATCATCCGCGCCACGCTGGAATCCATCGCCTACCAGAGCAAGGACGTCCTCGAAGCCATGCAGGCCGACTCCGGCATCCGGCTCCAGGCTCTGCGCGTGGACGGCGGCGCCTGCGCCAACAACTTCCTCATGCAGTTCCAGTCGGATATTCTCGGCGTCAACGTGGAACGTCCCATGACGCTGGAAGTGACCGCCCTCGGGGCTTCCTTCCTTGCCGGTCTGGCCGTGGGCTTCTGGAACAGTCTGGACGACGTGCGTAACCGTCTGACCATCGAGCGTTTCTTCCAGCCTTCCTCGGACAAGGAAAAGCAGGTGCAGCGCTACAAGGGATGGCAGAAGGCCGTCTCCCGCGCCCTGCACTGGATTGACGTAAAGTAGCGGCCTCTTTCCCATGATACAAAACGGCCCCGCCGGCGCTGCCGACGGGGCCGTTTTCATTCCTTAGAACATTTTCAGTTTGAAATGCTTCGCATTTCAAACCATACGGCCTGTCGTTTCGCGGAAAAAACGCAGCTTTTCCGCTCACTTTGGGCCGGGCGGCGCTGTGCCGCCGCCTCGCGTTTCACCTTTTTCAAAATTGAAACGCCGCGTTACTCTCCATCGCGCTCCCGCCGACGGCTTGCCGCACTGCGGTGCAGCCCCCGCCAGGTCAGGGGACGATAGACGGAGATGATCAGCATGGAAAAGATCAGCGTGGTCTGCAGGGCCGCCTGCCAGAAGTTTTCCGGCAGAATGCAGCCGCGCACAAAGAGCATCAGCGGCGCAAGACCGTACGGCTCCAGAAAAGCCGTAAGCTGATCGCCCCACGGCCCCCAGAACATGGTGCCCCAGAAGCCCGCGCAGGCGCAGACAACCCATTTATAGGCAATCCATGTGTATTTGAAAAAGCCGATGGACGTAAAGATGGAATAGAAAATGCCCGTCAGCACGCAGCCCGCCAGACCGGGCATCACAACCCAGGTATCAATGAAGTGCAGGCAGTAGGCCACGACGGAAATAGTGGCCGGATCATCAAGCGACAGCTTGAGAAAGCTGAGCGCCTGCATGGAAATGGCCCCGCCTGCCCATGCCGTGGCCGCCAGCAGATGAATGGCCTTGGTCG
The DNA here is from genome assembly GCA_019114565.1 of Candidatus Desulfovibrio intestinigallinarum. Classification (GTDB taxonomy): domain Bacteria; phylum Desulfobacterota; class Desulfovibrionia; order Desulfovibrionales; family Desulfovibrionaceae; genus Desulfovibrio; species Desulfovibrio intestinigallinarum. The sequence continues at coordinate 11,400 of DXFI01000037.1, forward strand.
TCTTGATGACGATATTTTCCCGTGCGCTGACGCCGCGCCCCGTTGTGCCATAGCGCCTTACCTTTTCGTCAAGCATCTTCGTCTCCTAGAGCATTTTCAGTTTGAAATGCTTTGCGTTTCAAACCATACGACCTGTCGCTTCGCAAAAAAACGTAAGTTTTTCCGCTTACGTTTGGCCGGGCGGCGCTGTGCCGCAGCCTCGCGTTCCGCCTTTGCCAGAGACGGAACGCTCTCTATGTCGCACGGCCGCGAATCCGGCTCAGGCATTCCGGATATACTGCTCCAGCCGCCGCATGGCTTCCCGGAGGTTTTCAATGGAATTGGCATAGGACAAACGCAGGAAACCTTCCGTCTGACTGCCGAAATCAATGCCCGGCGTGACGCCGATATGCGCTTTTTCCAGCAGATCGAAGGCCAGCGCGCGGGAATCCGTTCCCAGATGGCGGGCGTTGATCAACATATAGAAAGCGCCGCGCGGCTCCACGGGAATACGGAAGCCCAGCTTCGGCAGCGCCTCCAGCAGAAAACGCCGCCGCTCGTCGTAAATCTCGTGCATGCGCAGCACATCGGCCTCGGCGCAGGTCAGAGCCGCAATGCCGGCCCGCTGCACGGCGCTGTTGGTGGACAGGAAGAAATTCTGCATCAGCGCCTGCATGGGGCGCACCAGAGAACGCGGCACAATCAGATAGCCCAGACGCCAGCCCGTCATGGCAAAGGCCTTGGAAAAACCGCCGATGACAACCGCATTGTCCGTATACTCCAGAATGGAATGCTCCTCGGCGTCGCCGTAGGTCAGGCCGTGATAGATTTCGTCGGAAATAATCAGCGGCCCCAGCCCGGCCAGCGCCCGCATGCGCGCCGGTTCCAGCACAATGCCCGTGGGATTGCACGGAGAGTTGATCAGGATGGCACGGGTCGCGGCCGTCACATGGGCCGCGGTTTCTTCCGGGCGGAACTGAAAGCCCTCCTCCTCGCTGGTCGGCACCAGCACCGGCACGCCCCCGGCAAAACGCACAAAGTTGGGATAGCAGGCATAGCAGGGGTTGGAAAGAATGACCTCGTTGCCCGGATCAAGCAGCGCCGAAAAAAGCAGCATCATGGCCGGGGACGATCCGGGGAATACAAGCACCTGATCCGGGTGCAGACGCACGCCGTAGCGCCGCGCGTAAAAACCGACAAGCGCCTCGCGCAGATCGCAGTCCCCGAGCGAGTGCGTATAATGGGTATAGCCTGCGTCCAGCGCCGCCACCGCCGCATCCCGGATACAGGCGGGCGTGGCAAAATCGGGCTCTCCCAGTTCAAGATGAATGACAGGCGTACCCTGCCGCTCAAGCTGCTGAGCGCGCTCCAGCACTTCCATGGCCAAGAACGGCGAAACGCCGTCAACTCTCTGCGCCGTCATGAAACCTTCCTTCCGGGCGGCGGCATGCCGCCTGAGTATTCGTCTGCGAGCCCGGCGCCGCCGGGCAGCGGAACGAGCATACGCTTCTCGCCGCGCCTCGCCAAGCTCCACACAATCTACATTTTTGTAGATTTATGCACCCCCCTTGTCTCAAACGTCCCGGCCGCCGCCCGGCCATGTATGCCGCAGCGCCCGGCAACACTGCGTTTTTCAAGATAGTTATGAAAAAAGTCACGTGCCTGTCCGCCGTCATGCCGTGCCCGTGCCCGAAATCAGCCCCGGATGCGTCCCGCAGGCCGTGAACAGCGGCCGGACAACTTTCTACATTTTTGCAACTTTTTTCTCTTTTCTAAAAAACAATATATTTTCAGTCTGATAGCCGGCATGCAGCGGCTGGCATCCGTCCTTGCGCCCCTAGTTTTCTACATTTTTGTTGAAAAATGGACCGTTATTCTGCCGTAATGAGAGGCATCCGCGCAGCCCCATGAAAATCGCCCTGTTTTTATCTATAAATCAAACATGTTATGACATAAAAAGTATTTTTGGCATGCTTTCTGCTTAAAGGCGGGTACCCCGAATGAATGTGCAATGTCCTCCCCGAGACAATGTTTCTTCAAGGAGCATTTCTTATGAGTTCCGCTCGAACCAAGGCCCTGCTCGCCGCCGCCCGACGCGCCCCGCTGACCGGGGTGGCTCCTCAGCCCGACACCGCTTTCGGCTGCGATGTCTTTGGTCTGGATGTCATGCGCAAGCGTCTGCCGCGCAAGCTCTGCAAGGAGCTGGCGGGCATTCTGCAACGGGGAGAGCGTCTTGACCCTTCCATTGCCGATGTGGTGGCCAACGCCATGAAGGACTGGGCCATGGAGCTCGGCGCAACCCACTACACGCACTGGTTCCAGCCCATGACCGGCCTCACGGCCGAAAAGCATGACGCCTTTCTTGCGCCTGCCGGAGAAGGCAGGGCCATCAGTGAATTTTCCGGCAAGACGCTGATTTGCGGGGAGCCCGACGCCTCGTCCTTCCCGTCCGGGGGCATCCGCTCCACCTTTGAGGCGCGCGGCTATACGGCATGGGACCCGTCGGTTCCCGCCTTTATCCTGCGCGGCCCCTATTCGGCGACGCTGCACATCCCGTCCTTTTTCTACTCCTATTCCGGCGAGGCGCTGGATCGCAAGATTCCTCTGCTCCGCTCCATTGACGCCCTGTCGCGGCAGGCGGTGCGCGTCCTGCGCCTGTTCGGCAACGAAACGGCCGGCCGCGTCACGCCCATGGTCGGCCCGGAACAGGAATATTTTCTGGTGGACAAGGGCCTTGCCAGTCTGCGCCCCGATCTCCTGCTGACCGGCCGCACCCTCATCGGCGCGCCGTCGCCCAAGGGGCAGGAGATGGAGGATCATTATTTCGGCGCCATTCCCGCCCGCGTCATGAGCTTCATGCAGGATGTGGAAAATGCGCTGATCGCGCTGGGCATTCCGGCCAAGACGCGCCACAACGAAGTGGCTCCCGGTCAGTTTGAGCTGGCCCCGGTCTATGAAGAGGCCAATATTGCCTGCGATCACAATATGCTGACCATGAATCTGCTGCGCCATATTGCGCCGCGTCACGGTTTTCTCTGTCTGCTGCACGAAAAGCCCTTTGCGGACATCAACGGCAGCGGCAAGCACAATAACTGGTCGCTGTGCGATTCCGACGGGCAGAATCTGCTCAACCCCGGCTCCACGCCGCGCGACAATGCGCAGTTCCTTGTCTTTCTGGCGGCCGTGCTGCGGGCCGTGCACAAACATGCGGCCGCGCTGCGTCTGGGAGCCATCGGCGCGGGCAACGATCACCGTCTGGGAGCCAACGAAGCCCCGCCGGCCATCATTTCCGTCTATCTGGGCGAGCAGCTGACCGAGGTTCTGGACGGCATCGTCAACGGCAAACCCGCCGCGCCCGGCAAGTCCGGCCGCATGGAAATCGGCGTGTCTCCGCTGCCGCCGCTGCCCGTGGATCTTTCGGACCGCAACCGGACAAGCCCCTTTGCCTTTACGGGCAACAAGTTCGAGTTCCGCGCCGTAGGCTCCTCCAGTTCCATTGCCCCGGCCAACATCGCCATCAATGCGGCCGTGGCCGATGCGCTGGGCGACATTGCCGACGAACTGGAAGCCATGCTCGCCGCCGGGCAGAGCCTGAACACGGCCCTGCAGGAGCTGCTGCCGCGTCTGTTCCGCGAGCACATGCCCGTTGTCTTCAACGGTAACGGCTATGGCGACGCCTGGCCCGTCGAAGCCGCCCGCCGGGGCCTGCCCAACTATCGCGGCACGGTGGAAGCCCTTGAACATTACAATGATCCCGAGGTTAAGAACCTCTTTGTCCGTCAGGGCATCCTGAGCGAACGCGAAGTGGAGGCCCGCTGCTCCATCCTGCTGGAAAATTACGCCAAGACGGTCATCATCGAGGGCCGCACGCTGGCCGACATTCTCCGCAGCCGCGTCATCCCCGAAGGCGCACGCGCCCAGAAGGAAGCCGCCGCACTGGCCAATGCCACGCAGGAAGCGCTGGGAGACGCCGCAGCCGAACGCGCGGCTCTGGAAGGCCTGCGGCAGCATATGCTTGCCCTGCGGGCGGCGACGGACAACCTTGAAAAGGCGCTGGCCGAAGCACGGCGCGCCGATGATGACATGACGGCGGCCCGGCGGGCCCGGGATATGGTCATCCCCGCCATGCAGGCCTGCCGCGTCGAAGCCGACGCGCTGGAGCGCCTCGTGGACGACGCCGAATGGTCGCTTCCCAAGTATCAGGAACTGCTCTGGATTCATTAGAGCGTTCTGATTCTGAAAAGGACAGACGCGAGGCGGCGGCGCAAGGGAGGGAACCCGCGCGACGCCGCGACTCCAGAAGCCGGTTCGCATATTGCCGGGTCCGGGGCGGCACAGCCCGGGGGGGACATGACGCTGTCCCGGATTCGGCTTTCAGCATCGTCACGATGCCGGGGGGGCACGGACGATGCGCGGGGCTCCCGTAGGCTCCGTAGTCGGGCGTCGGACGGCCGGGCCGTCCGGCGCCTGACATGCCGGGGAGTCTTTACAAGCCTTCATGGCGACACTATCAATAGCCAGTTACCCGAAGAAATTTTTTACGAAGGATAATATCGCCATGAATGAACCCCTCAAGTTTACCAAGATGCAGGGCCTCGGCAACGACTACGTCTATGTCAACGGCTTCAGTCAGACCGTCAACGATCCCGCGGCGCTGGCGAAGCGCATCAGCGACCGTCATTTCGGCATCGGCTCCGACGGTCTGGTGCTGATTCTGCCCTCCCGGACCCAGGACGTGCGCATGCGCATGTTCAACCCCGACGGCAGCGAAGCCGAAATGTGCGGCAACGCCATCCGCTGCGTGGGCAAGTACGTGCACGATCACGGCATCAGCACCAAGGACATGCTGCGCGTGGAAACCGGCGCGGGCGTCAAGATTGTTCGTCTGATCAAGGAAGGCGGCGAAGTCTGCGGCGCCACCGTGGACATGGGCGAGCCCATCCTTGCCCCCGCCGACATTCCCGCCGTTCTGCCCGAGGGCGCGCAGGGGGATCGTTTTCTCTCCCTGCCCGTCACGGTGGACGGCAAGGACTACGCCGTAACGGCCGTTTCCATGGGCAATCCGCATGCCGTCGTCTTCATGGACGGCATCGATGACCTCGATCTGCCCGTCATCGGCCCCAAATTTGAAAATCACCCGCTCTTCCCCCAGCGCACCAACACGGAATTCGTGGAAGTCGTCAACGAGGCGCGCGTCCGCATGCGCGTCTGGGAACGCGGCACAGGAGAAACCCTGGCCTGCGGCACGGGCGCCTGCGCCGTGGCCGTGGCCTCCTTCCTCAACGGCCGCACCGGCCGTATTGTGGAAGTGGAGCTGCGCGGCGGCCTCCTGCGCATCAAGTGGGATGAAACCGACGGGCATGTGTATATGACCGGCCCGGCGGCAACCGTCTACGACGGAACCTTTTACCTGTAGGCATACGGCGGGCCCGCCCTGCGGGCCCTTTCCGAGCCTCAGAGCGTTCTGTCCTTAAAAAAGACGGAACGCGAGGCGGCAGCACTGTGCCGCCCGGCCCGGAGTAGTGGAAAACGGCTTTTTTCCGCGAAACGACAGGCCGTATGGTTTGAAGCGCACCGCGTTTCAGGCTGAAAATACTCCGGGGTCCCGAACGCCCTGTGAGACCGACACCCCCCAAAAGTCCTGTCCCCCCCTGGCGGCAGGTGAAGGAGCCCAATGACCACCATCAACCCCAACCTGCTCAAGCTGCAAAGCAACTACCTCTTTGCCGATATTGCCCGCAAGGTGGCTGCCTACAAGGAAAGCCACAAGGATAAGCGCGTCATCAGCCTCGGCATCGGCGACGTGACCCGTCCGCTGGTTCCGGCCGTCATCAGCGCCCTGCACGGCGCCGTGGATGAAATGGGTCGTGCGGAAACCTTCCACGGCTACGGCCCCGAACAGGGCTACGCCTTCCTGCGCGACGCCATTGTCGCCAACGACTACGCGCCGTACGGCGTCCGCATCGACGCCGACGAAATCTTCATCAGCGACGGCGCCAAGTGCGACGTGGGCAATTTTCAGGAGCTCTTTTCCGCCGACAGCATCGTAGCCGTGACCGACCCCGTCTATCCCGTCTATGTGGATTCCAATGCCATGGCGGGACGCGCGGGCGAGCCCGGCCCCGACGGCTGGAGCCGCCTCGTCTACCTCCCCTGCACCCGGGAAAACGATTTCGTGCCGGACTTCCCCAAAACCCGGCCGGATATGATCTATCTCTGCTACCCCAACAACCCCACGGGCACGGTGCTGTCCCGCGCCGCACTTCAGGGCTGGGTGGACTACGCGCGCCGCGAAGGCTGCGTCATTCTGTATGATTCCGCCTATGAAGCCTTCATCACCGAGCCCGACGTGCCGCACAGCATCTACGAAATCGACGGCGCGCGGGAAGTGGCCGTGGAATTCCGCAGCTACTCCAAGACGGCGGGCTTTACCGGCCTGCGCTGCGCCTATGTGGTGGTGCCCAAGGAGCTGCGCGTCAGCGACGGCAAGGGCGGCAAGGTGGATCTCCACCACTTCTGGAACCGCCGCCAGTGCACCAAGTACAACGGCTGCCCCTATATCGTGCAGCGCGCCGCGGCCGCCATTTACAGCGACGAAGGCAAAAAGCAGGTTCGCGCCGTCATCGAGGCCTATCTCGACAATGCCCGCCTGATCAGCGACGCCGTCCGCGGCATGGGGCTGGATGTCTTCGGCGGCATCAACGCGCCTTACATCTGGGTCAGCGTGCCCGACGGCATGACCTCGTGGGGCTTCTTTGACCGCCTGCTCAACGACGCCGCGCTGGTCTGCACGCCCGGCGCAGGCTTCGGACGCAGCGGCGAAGGCTACGTGCGCCTTACAGCCTTCGGTTCCCCCGAAGACACCCTCGAAGCCATCGAACGCCTGCGCAGCGTCCGCTAGAGCGTTTCAACTGTTATTTGGGGGAGGGGAACCCCTCATCTCTGCTGTCGATGCCCGTAGCTTCCTTCGTCGCAACGGGCACGGCCTGCGGCCGCCATCCGGTCGCTGCTCGCGCGAGAGGGGTTCCTCTCCCCCAAACCCCACCCCACCCCAGCGCGCTTTATTTCGGAAGATGAACAGGTTTGCCGCCGCTTTTCGTCCGGCAGCCGTCCCCCGAAAAAAAGCCTGCGCGCTGCGGTTCGATACAGACACCCCTTGCGCCGGAGGAGGAACGCCCCCTCTCTCCGTTCCTTCCCCGGCGCACCCTGGAGCGTTTCAACTTTGAACAAGATGAAACGCGAGGCGGCGCACAGCGCGGCCCGGCCCAAAGTAAGCGGAAAAACCGCTGGCAGCTCCCGGACCCTCCTGCCTTCCGGGAGCACTCCGGGGCGGCGGACTGCCCTCCGCCGCCCTTCTTTGTCTCTTTGCGCCGCTCCGGGCCGCCCGGCACACTTGGGGGCCGCGCCCGGAAAACATGCGCCAGAGTGTTTCAACTTTGAAAAAGGTGAAACGCGAGGCCGTATGGTTTGAAATGCAATGCGTTTCAAACTAAAAATGCTCTCATGCCGCATTGGAGGCTTCATGTGCAGAATCGGTTCCATTAAAAGCAAATCGCCCGTGGCTCCGGCCCGAGCCCTGCATCTCATGTTGCCGCAGCAGGAAGGTCACGACAATTCCGGCTTCGCCATGGTCATGCAGGACCTCGAAGGCGCGTTCCGTCACTATAAGGACAAGCCCCTTCTTTCGCTGGCCTGCACGCCGCGCGGCGTGCAGCTCGTCAACGACTATATGGAGCAGAAGGGCTTTGTGCAGATTGCCCAGTGGGTTCCCGACGTGGTGCGCCGCCCTGATCTGCGCATCAGCGCCATGCCCCGCTACGTCTTCCGTAACTACGACTATCCCGAAATCTACCGCTACCGGACGCAGGAAGAGCGGGACGATCTGCTGGTGGATACGCGCCTTGCCCTGCGCGCCCTGCTGGAAGAAAGCAACGACGGCTACGTGTATTCTTTCTGGCCGGACGTGCTGACGCTCAAGGAAATCGGCGATCCCGCGGATATTGCCACCTATTTCCGTCTCTGGAATGACGACGGACGACTGGAGGCCCGTAATATCGTCGTGCAGTGCCGTCAGAATACCAACTATGACATTGTGCGCTATGCCGCCCATCCCTTCTTCCTTCAGGGCTACACGCTCTGCGCCAACGGCGAAAACACCTTTCACACCAAGAACACCGAGTTGCAGCGTTCTCTGCATCGCGGCTACATCGGTTTTGAGTCCGACTCGCAGAATTTCCTCTACACGCTGCACTATGTGCTGCATGAGCTGCGCTGGCCCATTCAGTACTACAAGCACGTCATTACGCCGCTGCCCTTTGCCGAAATGGCGCGCCGCCCGGATCACAAGGTCCTGACGCTGATCCGCGAATCACTGGCGCATCTGGAAATCAACGGCCCCAACGCCATCATCGGCCTGCTGCCCGACGGCAACATGCTGGCCTGCTGCGATTCCAAGAAGCTCCGGCCCATGGTCATCGGCGGCGATGAAAATACCGTCGCCATCTCCTCCGAGGTCTGCGGTCTCAACGCCATTCTGCCCGACCGCGACACCTCGCGCGACATCTATCCCGGCGAGCGGGAAACCATCGTCATCGACAACAATCTGGAGGTGCAGCGGTGGAAACAGTAAAGACTCAGGACGTCAGCCTCAACGATCTGCCCTGGATCGTGGACTACAGCCCGGAACGCTGCACCCTCTGCGGCTCCTGTGTGGCCACCTGCACCTTTGACGCCATCGCCTTTGCCCGGGAGCGCATCAACAGCGCCGCGCGCAAAAGCGGCAGCGAGGAAAGCAAGGGGCCTGCCACCCGTCTTGTGGTGCGCCAGTCCGCCGCGGTTGCTCAGGCCTGCACAGGCTGCGGCATGTGCGAAAAGGTCTGTCCCGCCCGCGCCATCCGCCCCGTGCGCAATCCCGATCATCGCTTCCCTCTTGTCGGGCGCGATCACGGTCCCATCAAGCGCGGCGGCCGTACCAATCTCAATACCCAGCGCACCCTCGACGCCATTGTCGTGGGGCGCATCAGCCAGATGACGGACCCGGCGCTGGATTCCGAGCGTCACACCTTTGATCTGCGCGCGCCGCTCGGCCGCGTCATGCTGCCGCATGAGCTGCCCCTGCGCGTTCGCGGCGATCGTCTGGAACTGGAAGACCCCACCCCGCCCGTCAGCTGGATTTATCCCGTCATCTTCAGCGACATGAGCATCGGGGCCCTGTCCACCCGTGCCTGGGAGGCCATCGCCATTGCCTGCGCCTATCTCAACGAGCAGTGCGGTCTGCCCGTCCGCATGTGCTCCGGCGAAGGCGGCATGCCCGTCCGGCTGCTCGAATCCGACAAGCTCCGCTACATGATCCTGCAAATCGCCTCCGGCCATTTCGGCTGGAACCGTATTCTGCGGGCCCTGCCGCGCATGAAGGCCGATCCCGCGGGCGTGCTGATCAAGATCGGGCAGGGAGCCAAGCCCGGCGACGGCGGTCTGCTCCCCGCCGCCAAGGTCGCGCCTCATATTCAGGCCATCCGCGGCGTCCCCAAGGCGACCCTGCACTCGCCGCCGAATCATCAGGGCCTCTATTCCATTGAGGAGTCCGTGCAGAAAATGCACCTGTCCCTCAATGCGGCCTTCGGCTTCCGCGTGCCGGTCGCCATCAAGTGCGCGGCCTCGGCCACCTCGGTTTCCGTGTACAACAACCTGCTGCGCGATCCCTACAAGATTTGCGGCGGTTTCTTCCTTGACGGCATTCAGGGCGGCACCGGCGCGGCCAACGAGATCTCTCTGGATCACACCGGGCATCCCATTGTCTCCAAGCTGCGCGACTGCTACATGGCGGCCGTGGCGCAGGGCCTGCAAGGGCAGATTCCCCTCTGGGCCGGCGGCGGCATCGGTATGACGGGCAACGCGGCCGCCGACGCCTTCAAGATGATCTGTCTCGGAGCCAACGGCGTCATCCTCGGCAAGCTGCTCATCCAGCTTCTGGGCTGCGTGGGCAACGAGCACGGCCGCTGCAACGCCTGCTCCTCCGGCAAGTGCCCCACGGGCATCTGCACGCAGGACCCGCGTCTGGTGGCGCGCCTCGACGTGGACAAGGGCGCGGAAAGCATCGTCAATTACATGCTGACCTTTGACAGCGAGCTCCGCAAGCTGCTTGCCCCCGTGGGCAACAGCTCGCTGCCGGTAGGCCGCTCCGACGCGCTGGTCTCCACGGACAAGGCCGTTGCCGACAAGCTGGGCATCCAGTACGCCTGCTAGAGCGTCTGATTTGCAATGCTCTAGTGAACATGCCGTTCGCAACAAGAGGAAGAATCTCATGCTACGTATAGAAACCTTGCATGATCATCAGCGCATGTCCACGCAGGATGTCCTGCTTGCCATAGAAAATGCCGTGGACAAGGGCGAAACGGAATTTGAAATAGACGCTTCGGGTCAGCACGACATCGGCGGCCCCCTCTGGAACAAGGCGGGCAGGCAGCTCACCTTCCGCGTGACCAACCCCGGCCAGCGTGTGGGGGCCATGTGTCTCCCCGGCACGGAAGTGGTGGTGGAAGGTCCCGCGCCCGCCGACGTGGGCTGGCTCAATGCCGGGGGCCGCATTACCGTGCGCGGCGATGTGGGCGACACGGCCGGGCACTGCGCCGCCGCCGGAACCATCTATATCGGCGGACGCGCGGGCACGCGCTCCGGCTCGCTCATGAAGCATGACCCGCTCTACGAGCCCCCGGAACTCTGGGTGCTCAAGAATGTGGGCAGTTTTTCCTTTGAATTCATGGGCGGCGGCAAGGCCGTTATCTGCGGCTGCGGCTGCGAGGGCCTCCCCTCCGTGCTGGGCGATCGCCCCTGCGTGGGCATGGTGGGCGGTACCGTCTACTTCCGGGGCCCCGTGGGCGAACTGCCGCCGGAGGTGCGCTGTCTGCCGCTGGATGCCGACGACATCGCCTTTCTCAACGCCGGTCTTGAGCCTTTTCTTGAAGCCATCGACAAGCCCCGCCTCTGCGGCGAGCTTTCGGCCTGGGAGAACTGGCGCAAGATCGAACCCCTGCCCTTCGATGCCCGCGAGCAGGAAGCCCCCCTGTCTCTGGCCGCCTACCGTGCCCGGCAGTGGATCGCCGACGGCCTCTTTACCGATGTCTGCCCCGATGATTTCGGCGTGCAGGGCCTTGTGGCGCGCGGCGACTTCCGGCGTCAGACGCCCCTCTGGAACAACGACGCGGGCCAGTGCCGGGACTGCCGCGCCTGCGTGCGCGCCTGCCCCGAACATGCCGTCAGCCGCAAGGAAAACAACGGCAAGCCCCTCTACCTCTCCGACGAAACACGCTGCATAGGCTGCGGCCTGTGCGCGGGCATCTGCCCCTGCGCCGTCTGGACCATGCAACGGCGTTAGGCTGTCTGTGTATATGTTCTGGGGGGAAGGGAACCCCTCTGCTAGCGCGAGAGGGGTTCCC
>DXFI01000038.1 GCA_019114565.1 Candidatus Desulfovibrio intestinigallinarum
GCAAACGCCGTTCCCGCCGCAACCGTCCCCCGGTAGCGCAAAAAAGGGGCGCTCCATTGCATAAAAAAGCCCTCCGGCAGAAAACACATTCTGCCGGAGGGCTTTTTCGCGCACCTTGAGACGCCGAACCACCTCACCCCCACGTGCGTGGGGAAGACAGCGTGATTTTATTACGTTTTTTATCAGCAGCTACTTTTTACCCTTGATTCCGGCGCGGTGCAAGCTGCCGGGAACGTCGCCGGTATCCATAGAACATTTTCAGTTTGAAACGCTGTGCGTTTCAAACCATACGGCCTGACGTTTCGCGGAAAAACGCGGTTTTTCCGCTCACTTTGGGCCGGGCGGCGCTGTGCCGCCGCCTCGCGTTTCACCTTTTTCAAAGTTGAAACGCTCCAGCATCAAGGAACGGCCTTTTTACACGCCTTGAGACGGGAGCCACTTTCTCCCACGAACGTGAGGAAAAACAACTCTTCCGTCCGCCGGCTTTCCGCCTCCACTGACGCCCGGCAGGGCCTCGCCCTTCGCCCCTCCCCCTGATGCAGCGATGGCGCGGGCGCGAAGGCGATCCCGGACGCCCGAAGGGCGGACGGAGCGCCGCAGCAGGCGCGGACATCACCCCGGCCACAGGCCGGGGAAGGTCCGCGCCGACGCCCCACGCGACACGCGGCGGACGAGGTACAGCCCCATCAAAGAGACTGCTTTCGCGTTACCGCAAAAAGGGGAGTACGGGGGTGCAGGGGGTGTAGAGGGGAATTTTCCCCTCTCACCCCATGCCCCACGCCGGGCAGGCGACCTGCCGCCCATGCCGGGCAGCAGCCGCAAGACAAAGAAGAACCAAACTAACGACAGAGCAAGAAAGCCCTTCTCACCCCATGCCCCACGCCGGGCAGGCGACCCGCCGCCCATGCCGGGCAGCTGCCGCAATGCACAGAGGAACACCGGCTCAATACGACCAGAGCGTGTTACCTTTTTCAAAAGTAACACGCTCTGGTTGGAGTAATCATCACCGGGGGACGGCTGCCACGAGGAAAGCTCCGGCGTCTCCGCAGCGCCGCATTCTTCTGAATAAAGCGCGTTGGGGGAAGGATGGGGGGCTTAGGGGGAAGGAAACGCCCCTTGCGCGCCAGCCAAGGGGGTTTCCTTCCCCCCGACATCCAGCTCTATGAACGATAATCGGAATTCAGGGTCACGTAGTCGTGGCTCAGATCGGACGCCAGCAGCGTATACGCGCCCTGACCGACGCCCAGGGAAATGTGGATGTCCACGTCATTGCCCTGAAGCAGTTCGTAGAGACGATCTTCGGCATCGTCGTTGACGGGCTGTCCGTTGTGGAAGCGCTCGATGCCGCACAGCGTCAGCACCAGCGCATCCGGCCTGACCGTTGCGCCGCTGCGGCCCACTGCAGCCACAATGCGGCCCCAGTTGGCGTCCTTGCCGTAGATGGCGGTCTTGACGAGCTGCGAATGGCCCACGGTCCGGGCGATGGTTTCGGCTTCGGCATCGGAGGCCGCCCCTTCCACGCGAATGTGCATGACCTTGGTTGCGCCTTCGCCGTCCTTGACGAGCATGTAGGCGAGCTGTCCGAGAATATCCGTCAGCGCCGTTTCCAGCGTCGCGGCGTCATCTCCCGAGGCCGTCACGCCGGAAGCGCCGTTGGCCAGCCCCAGCACGGTGTCGTTGGTGGAGGTGTCGCCGTCCACGGAAACCCGGTTGAAGGTCGCGTTCACGGCCCGGCCGAACATGGCCTGCCATACCGCCCCTTCCACTTCGGCATCGCACAGCACAACGGAAAGCATGGTCGCCATATTGGGGCAAATCATGCCCGCGCCCTTGGCCATGCCCGCCAGCCGCACCGTGCCGCCGGAAAGCGTCACTTCCCGCACGGCATACTTGGGAAAGGCGTCCGTCGTCATGAAGGCGCGGGTAAAGCCCTCGGCATCCCGCGTGCCCAGATTGGCCTTGAGCTCGGGCATGGCCGCGCGCCAGCGATCCATGCGCAGCTGCGCGCCGATGACGCCCGTGGACAGCGTCAGCACTTCTTCAGGCGCAATGCCCGTAATCTCCGCCACCAGACGGCGGGTTTCGCGGCAGTTGGCCAGCCCTTCCTCCCCGGTGCAGGCGTTGGCCTGTCCCGAATTGGCAACCACGGCCCGGGCCACGCCGCGCTCGCGCACCACCTCGCGGCAGACCTGCACCGGCGCGGCGCAGAAAACGTTGGTCGTGAACAGCGCCGCCACCTGCGCCGGACGATCCGAAACAATCAGCCCCAGATCATAGCGATTGGGAGCCTTGAACCCGGCCTGCGCCGAACTGGCCCGAAATCCTTTGGGCAAATCCTTTTCCATCGCTCCGTGAACCTCTCAAACTGTTTTTTACTGCTTTATGTTTACACAACCCCTTTCGGGGTATCGGAAACGGGTGTCGGGGGGGAAGGAACACACCTCATCTCTGCCGTTGATGCACGTTCTTTCGTCGCCACTGTGGCCCTGCCTGCGGCCACCAGAGGAGATAAGAGCATTTTCAGTTTGAAACGCTGTGCGTTTCAAACCATATGGCCTGTCGTTTCGCGGAAAAAACGCGGTTTTTCCGCTCACTTTGGGCCGGGCGGCGCTGCGCCGCCTCGCGCTTCTCCTTTTTCAAAGGTGAAACGCTCTAAAGCAGGCTACCGCAACTCCTGCATCCGCTTGAAAAAGCGCGCTGGGGAAGGGATGGGGGGTCCGGGG
>DXFI01000039.1 GCA_019114565.1 Candidatus Desulfovibrio intestinigallinarum
GGGAAGGGAAACACCTCTCGCGCGAGCAGAGGGGTTTCCCTTCCCCCCGACATTCAGATGATATGCTGTGCCTGAATGCCGTTGAACAGCCAGCCCACGAGCGTAAACAGCACCAGCAGCATGCCGAGAAAGACCGCCAGCAGTTTCCAGCGCATGACCTGCTTGAGCATGAGCACTTCGGGCAGGCTGGCCGCCACGGTGCTCATGCAGAAGGCAAGGGTCGTGCCCAGCGGCAGGCCCTTGAGCAGCAGGCTTTCCATAATGGGAATAATGCCGGTGACATTGGTATAGAGCGGAATGCCCACGGCAACGGCGGCGGGCACCGACCACCACTGCCCCGCCCCGAGGTTGTCCGCAAACCATTGCTGCGGCACAAAGCCGTGCAGCGTGGCCCCGAGGCCCACGCCGATGATGACCCAGAGCCAGACCCGGCGGAAAATGCCCGTCATTTCCCCCCAGGCAAAGCTGTGCCGCTCCCGCAGACCTATCCGGCCCGCGCCCTCCCCCTGCCCGGGCGCATACTGCGGCGCGCCTTCCTTCAGAGCATCGAGCAGGAAGGGCTGCAACCAGCGTTCCGCGCGGATGGCATCCATGAAAATGCCGCCGACCACGCCCGCAAGCATGCCGACAACCACATAGATGACGGTGAATTTCCAGCCCAGCAGCCCCCAGAGCAGCACCACGGCAATTTCGTTGACCAGCGGCGACGTGATGAGAAAGGCCATGGTGATGCCGAGAGGGATGCGCGCCATAGTGAAGCCCAGAAACAGCGGAATGCTGGAACAGGAACAGAACGGCGTCACCGCGCCGAAACCGGCCCCCAGCAGATAGCCGATGCCGCGTCCCCGGCCCGCGAGATAGTCGCGCACGCGCTCCACATGCAGACCGGCGCGCAGCCAGCCGATGACATAGACCATAAGCACGAGCAGCAGAAGAATTTTTGCCGTGTCGTAGAAGAAAAATTCCACGGCCGCCCCCAGCGGCGACGCCGCATCAAGACGGAATACGTTCTGCGTGATCCAGCGGGAAAGCGGCTCAATAACGGAATACAGCGCGCCCCAGAGCACCAGCGCCGCCGCGCCGATGCCGAAATAGCGCAGCCTGTTGACGCCCGCGTCCCGCAACGGAGCCGACGCCTTCTGCTGCGAAGAACAACAGCATTTGCTCATGGAATGCCTCCTTTACTTTGCTTCTTGGCTAAAAAGACAAATAAGAGTGTAAAAAAAATTTTTCCGCCGGAAATGAAAGCGTTTCACCTTTTTCAAAGTTGAAACGCTCTATCTGTCGCGCAGCAGCTCGACCTGTGCCAGAAGACGCCGCTCGACAAGGGAACAGGTACACTTGAGAAAATTTTCCAGACAGGGCAACGCAAGGCGGTAGTAGATATTTGTCCCCCGCTTTTCGGACGCGACGACTCCGGCCTCGCGCAATACCGAAAGATGCCGGGAAACCGTGGACATATCGTCGCCGACCAGCGCTTGCAGTTCGCAGACGCACTTTTCGCCGTCGCGCAGCGCATCCACCATGAGCAGACGACTGGGATGCCCGAGCGCCTTGAAAATTTTTGCCTGTTCGGCAATGTACTGCCTGCGTGTCGTCATACCTGTTTCCATATTTGGCTTTTTTGCAAAATAATCCGTTCCACATTGCGTGTCAATCGTCGGACCGGACGCTCCGGAGCGTTGCCAGCAGCACGGCGAGCTGTTTTGAGCCGTGCCCCTTGCCGAGATACACCCAGGACACTTCGTCATGAGACAGCAGGGACAATTCCGCCGTAAAATGCAGATGCAGCCGGGATTTTCTTTGCTCTTCGCAATAGGAGATAGCGACTTTCGAGGCCATGAGATGGCAGGCCGCATACGCGCCGAATGACGGCGCCACGGCGGAGACAAAAAAGAGCTCTACGCCCCTTATGCGCTGCGTCTGCTCTCTGTCGAGCAGAAAGCCGATGCCGGAAACGGAAACATCGTGCGTTTCGATAAAATTGTCTTCCCCATGACAGGCCGCCACAGCATGGCGCAGCTGCGAGGCGTTTCTGGGAAAATAGTTAAGCGGCGTCATGCCGCAGGACAGGAGCCGCAGTTTGTGCGCGGGCAGCCTTTCATGGCGGCGCACCTGCCGGGAAAAAAATTCATGCGGCAGCGCGAGGCACATCAGTAAAGTTTTATCGTACTGCCGGATTGCAAGCAAATGCGCCCGCGCCTTGACTTCATGCGAGGCAGTCTCGCCATCTTCCACCGTAAAAGAAAGAAAAACATCTCCCGATTCCGGCAGCACGTTTTTTTTGTCCAGAGGCAGGCGCAGCGTCAGGCCCTGACGGTTCACATCCAGAAGCTGCGCCAGCATACACCTTTCAGAAAAAGCATCGTCCTTGCATCCGCAAATCAGGATGCAGGCGTCCTGCTCCTTGGCAAGTAAAAGGAGCGACATCTTTGAAGAAAGCCAGAAAGATTGCTTCACGGGAGTTCTCTTGCCGTGTGCGACCGTTACTCTTATTTGAATACTGCCGAAGCTGCGGGAGCCGGCGACAGACAGCAAAACGCGGACACCGGGAACAGGAACACGCCGCTCTGCTGCGGCGCATGCGCTGCAATCATAGCTAGATACATGCAGCGCACGCACCGACAGTTCAGCGACGCGCCAAGATAAAGCACATTTACTGATAGTGTAACAGTAGTAGTCCGGCACGCTCTGCTTGTCAAGCGCCCGGCCCGGCCGGACAGGGGCGAAAGGCGGGAAGAACGCCCCTGGAGCATTTTCAGTTTGAAACGCTGCGCGTTTCAAACCATACGGCCTGTCGTTTCGCGGAAAAAGCGCGGTTTTTCCGCTCACTTTGGGCCGGGCGGCGCTGTGCCGCCGCCTTCGCGTTTCACCTTTTTCAAAGTTGAAACGCTCTAGTCTTCTTCGCAGACGACCAGAATATCCCCTTCCTGAAGGACGGTATCGCCGCGCGGGATAAGGACGCCCTGCCCGCGCAGCACGGCAATGACCAGCGGCATGTCGGCGGGGGCATCGCGCAGGGGCCGGCCGGCCAGCGGGCTGCCTTCTTCCACGCGGCGCTCCTGCAGGATGGCGCTGCTGATGGAGGTTACTTCTCTGCCGCCCAGCACCAGCACGTCGCCGACCTGCAGGCAGGTATTGCCGTCCGGGGCAAAGCTGCGGCCCTCACGCTGAACAAGGGCCAGCAGGGTATCTGGCGGCAGGTCCAGATCTCGCACAAAGCGCCCCACCCAGGGGCTGCCTTCCTTCAGGGTGCATTCCGCAAAGGTCAGGGGCGCATTTTCGTCATAGTCGTTGAAGGTCTTGCGCACGTCCTCGTCATCGTCGATCATGTCCAGCCGCCGCGCCACCCAGGGCAGGAGCGTGCCCTGAAAAAGCACGGACAGCAGCACGATAAAGAAGATGGTGTGGAAAATGTCGCTGTAGGTATGGGCCGGGTTGATGGTGGCCACAATGGCGAACACGATGGACGCCGCCCCGCGCAGACCGGTCCAGGCAACAAGGGCCTGCTGCCGGAAGGGACAGCGCAGAGGCGTCAGCAGCAGGGCCACGGAGAGCGGGCGGGCCACGAAGGTCAGGAACAGGGCGATCAGGGTTGCGGGCCAGGCCACGGCGGGCAGCTGCGAGGGGAAGGAAAGCAGACCGAGCAGGAAGAACAGCACCATCTGCATGAGGCCCGTCAGCCCGTCAAAGAAGCCCAGCAGCGAACGCTTGTTGGGCAGGGGAGAATTTCCCAGAATCATGCCCGCAAGGTAGGCGCTCAGATAACCGTTGCCGCCGAGATTCTGCGGCACGGTATAGGAAAGCAGGGCCACGGCCAGCATAAAAAGCGCGTCGAAGCCGTCGGCGCTGAAGCTCACGCGCTGCAGCACATAGCGGGCGGCCAGCGCAATGCCCACGCCGCAGAGAGCCCCCGCCACGATTTGCAGACCGAGCATCCAGGCGACCGCGCCGGGACTCTGGGCCGAACCGCCCATAAAGGCCAGAATAACCACGGTCAGCATGTAGGAGAAGCAGTCGTTGCTGCCGCTTTCCATTTCCAGCATGGAGGCCGTGCCGTAGCGCAGGTTAAGGCGTTTGGCACGCAGAATGGAAAAGACGGAGGCCGCATCCGTGGAGCTGATGAGCGCGCCCACGAGCAGGCTCTCGGCCGGCGGCATGCCCAGCGCCCAGTGGCAGAAGGCTCCCACGAGGACGGCCGTCAGCACCACGCCCGCCGAGGACAGCAATACGGCCTTACCGACAACGGGTCTGGCAAGTCGCCAGTTTGTCCAGAAACCGCCGTAGAAGATAATAAAAATCAGGGCGACGCTGCTCACCTGCTCGGACAGGGCAAAATCGTCAAAGGCTATTTTCAGCAGACCGTCGGAACCGCAGAGCATACCGAGGCCCAGAAAGGCAAGCAGCGTCGGCATGCCCAGCCGTCCAAAAACCCTGTTGCTCAACAGGCAGGCAATAATGAGTACGGCAGCGCCAAGCAAGGCGTCCGGCATCATGGGGGATACCTCCAGAAAGTTCTAGAGCGTTTTGCCTTTGAAAAAGGCGGAAGGCGAAGCGGCGGCACTGCGCCGCCCGGTTCGGGGAGAGCGGAAAAAACGCGTTTTTTTCCGCCAGACGACAGGCCGTATGGTTTGAAATGCGAACGCATTTCAAACTGAAAATGCTCTATATGGCACATATGCCGTCGCCCTGCACGGCAAGGCTTTTCCGCGTTCGTACGGAGACGCGGCCGCCATAAAAAAAGATGTATAAGCACGAAAGCGAACTTGACAAACACAGGGGTCTATGAAAAAGATTTCACATGCAAAAAACCTTGTCTATTCGGCGTCCCGAAGACGCTTCTAGGTAGTGGGGGGGAGGCTCATTCTCCCCCTTATTTTTTTGTATTGTTCATAAAAAAAAATTCGCTCGCTGTCGAGCCGCCGCACGACCGCTTCCGGCCGCCGGTTTCTCATCTGTCGCCAGGACGTTTTGCTGTTGAAAAAGGTGGAACGCAAGACGGCGGCACAGCGCAGCCCGGCCAGAACCATGCGGAAAAAATGCGTTTTTTTGCAAAAACGACAGGCCGTATGGTTTGAAATGCTCTAGGGAGGATAGTGTGGAGCGTGTCGCCGCCTTTGTGGATGCCGGTTATTTCTGGGTGCAACTTTCCTATCTGCTGTATGGCGAAAAGCGCAAACGGGAAGATATTCTTATCGACGCCCCCCAAATGCGCGAGTCTCTCATTGCCGCCATTCACGACCAGTTTTCCGATTGTTCTCTTCTGCGCATTTACTGGTATGACGGGCGCGACCCGCGCGGCATTCTGACGGAACAGCATCAGGCTCTTGCCCGTCTGGATGACATCAAGATGCGTTACGGCACGCTCAATGCCTACGGCCAGCAGAAGGGCGTCGACGGGCTGCTCATGGCCGATCTGCTGGCGCTGGCGCAGAACCGGGCCATCACCTCCGCCATCATTCTTTCCGGCGACGCCGATCTTGCGCCCGGCGTAGGCGCGGCCCAGATGCTGGGCGTGCGTATTCATCGCCTCGGCATCAACGGCCGGAGCGCCTCCTCGCCCATTCTCATGGCCGAAGTGGACAAGAATGTCGAATGGCCCCGCGAAGACATCGAACGCTTTGCCCGCAAGGCCGATTTCCAGAACGCCCGCATCATTTCCACGCCCGGGGACTATTCCGCCACAGAAGAAGACGATCCCGCGCCTCTGACGGACGGCGAAAACGCCCCCGAGCCCATGAGCGACAGCACGCGCCGGCTCCTTGAGCTCAATGCCACGCTCTTTGTCTCCAGTCTGTCCGAGGTGGAAAAAGAGGCCGTGAACCAGCATCGCGCACTCCCCCTCGAACTGGACAAGCGTCTGCTTTACCAGGCAAAAATGACCCTGCGTCATTTCCTTTCTTCCGAGGAGAAAACGCTGCTGCGCGCTCTTGTCCAGGCCCGGCTGCCGCTCTCCGGCGACGCCCGCTCCGGGGATGCCCCCGCGCCCTTCCCCATGCAGTTTGACAGCTTCAGCATCGAGGAACAGCCGGATGCCGCTCCCCGGCCCGAAGCGGCAGCGCAGGAAGCCGACGCGGAATCCGGCCCCGCCCCGGCAGACGCCGCGGCAGCGCAGGAAGGCAGCCGCGACCGGCAGCTCCTGCTGCAATGCGCCACACGCTTTGTGGACAGCCTGCCCGAAGAGGAAAAGAGTCAGCCGCGCGACAGCCCGCGCATCCCGCAGGAACGCGACCGCGAACTCCTCTATCAGACGCGTCTCATGTTCCAGCGCCACCTCTGGCCCGAGGAAAAAGTCATTCTGCGCGCCTACGTCCAGAGCCTCCTGCAAGGCGATGCTCAGGATATCGAAAGCCGCCTCGATCAGTGCGCCGCGGCTTTTGTGGAAACACTGGACGATAAGGAACGCAAGGACGTACGGGAAAACTACGGCATCCCCGCGGAACTCGATCGCCGCCTGCTCTTCCTCAGCCGCGACACCCTCCACCGCCCCCTCTTCGACAACGAGAAAAACCAGCTCCGCAACCTCGTCCGCCAGCGCCTCGCCGCCGACGAAAACGGACAGGAGCAGGAGTAGAAGTAGTTTTCTGGGGGGAAGGGAACCCCCTTGGCTAGCGCGCAAGGGTGT
>DXFI01000040.1 GCA_019114565.1 Candidatus Desulfovibrio intestinigallinarum
GTGCCGCCGCCTCGCGTTTTATCTTTGGCAAAGGTAAAATGCTCTATTTTCCGCGCTGCCGTGCCATGAAGCAGTCCAGCTCCTGATCGGAAAAGGCCTGCGATGATGGCAGGGCTATGCGATCACAGTGCAGGCAGAAATGCTGAATAACGGGCGCTTCGTCCGTACGGCAGAGGCTCAGCAGCAGCCGCAGCAGACTGACCGCATGGGGATGACACAAAAGATTGCGCGCGCCGCCTTCATCAATATTCAGAGCCTTGAGCCCGGCGGCAAGGAAGGTATCCAGCTCAGGGAGAGCCGGGTCCGGCGCATCGCCGACATGGTAGCCCAGGGACTGCAGCAGGGCGATGCCGTCACGCCCGGCCGCATCCGTGATTTTGGTGAGAGGATGCAGGCGCAGATACTCCGTAGAGACGTTCATCGCCATGCGTTCCCTGTCCATATCGCGCAGAACATGGGGACGGTGCAGCGTATGGGTGGAAAGAAACATGTGGATAGGGACGCTGGGAATATTCTCTTTCTGCCATGAGGCCAGACGCCGGCAGGCGCAGAAGAACAGGAAGCGATCAAGCAGGTGCGTATGCCCGGCTTCTTCAAGGATGCCAAGGAACACGCCGGGGTCAAAGGTCGTTCCGTTCTGAATGAAATCCGCTTCCAGCAGCAGGCTGGAAAAGGTGTGATTGGGCGCTTCGTTGCGCAGGACCCAGCGGGGACGAAACTCACCATGCCGCAGGGAGTGCCGCACCCGGGCTTCGCTGGCGAGCGCAAGAACGGCATCATCAAGCCGGCGCTCCATGATCTCCGGATTGATCTGCCGCCGGTAATAGGCCTTCTTGGCACTGTACATCTGGGCGTCAGCCGTGCTGATGTTCTCCAGAAGGCGATCCGTGCTGTCGCTCCAGATAGCGCCTACCGCACCGCTGATGGCCTTGCCGCAGCCGAAGGCTTCTCGCAGTTCTTCCGCGGCTGCCGTGAATTCCCTGTCTCCCACTCCGTGCCAGAGAGCGACAAACTCGTCGCCGCCGACGCGGTAGCAGCGGGCACGGGGAAAATGCTCCTGCAGCAGGCGCGCCGATGTGCGCAGCATTTCGTCACCCTTGGTATGGCCTTCCGTATCATTGACAATCTTGAGCCCGTTGAGGTCCAGATAGACAATGCCGACGCTCCCCCTGGGGGGATGTTCGGCATGGTGGATGAGGGCATTGCGATTGTAAAGCCCGGTAAGCCGATCCATCAGGCTGATTCTTTCCAGCTCCTGAAGGGTATTGCGCCGCAGGATGGCGGAGGCAAGAAAATAGTTCAGGGTATCCAGCACGCCATAGGCATCCTTCATGGCCTGCGGATCAAAGTTGATGATGCTGAAGGCGCCGATATAACGGTGATCAAGACTCAGAGGAAAGATCAGCAGAGAACGGATGCCGTCTTCGAGCATCAGCTCGTAGAGGGGAGAGCCCTGCCCCTTCAATTCATCAGGGGAGTTGACGACGACCGGCCGGTGCTGACGGAACAGGGGGAACCATTGCTGAAAGGCTTCCATGGGCAGCTGGGCAAAGGGCCTGCCCAGAGACGTATCCGCCTTTTCGGGGTGCAGCCACTCATAGGTGCAGCGTATTTCCCGCCCTGCCAGCTTCATGGCCATATTGGTATCGCCGACGGGAACCTCCAGCGGTGTGCCCAGCAATTCAAAAATGCGCGTCCGCTCCGCGGAGCACTGCGTGCCGAGCATATACAGCACGTCCGTCATGGCGGACGACAGATCGTCGTTTTCGTAGAGCGTACGGGCGCACTGGGCAATGAAACTTTCGGTACTCAGAGCCGAAACCAGCTGCTTGCGCTGCCGGGTTCCTTCGGTAATGTCGAAGGCTATTTCCAGCCGGGCTTCCCGCCCCTGCCAGAGAATGAGCTTTTCCTTGATCTGGTAATAGCGTTTCAGCTTTTCATTATAATGTTCCCAGACATGAAACTGCTCCTTCGTCAGCTTGTCGCGCATGCAGAAGGGACAGGGCTGGGAAAAGCCCTGAAGATAGGCATAGCATTTTCTGCCCTGATAGTTGCTGTCGCCGATAATATCCTGCAAGGGTTTGTTGGCGTACAGGAGATTATGGCTTCCATCTTCAACTATGTAGATAAGCTCTGGAATTTCATCCAAAATTTGATCGTACACCTGGATTCTCCCCATGCGGACGAAAAGACACTGTCCGGGCTGCGACAGGAATGCGCTCTGCCGGTAACCCGGTATTCGGCGACAGGCATTGCGGTTTATGTTGCAATGGGCAAGGCATGACGTCAATGCTTTTTTCCCGATCCGCCATGATTGGACCGCAGGCATTGTGCCCCTGTACAAAGAGGTATATACAGAATCTTTCTCTCTTTTTTGTCCAACAGCTTTCAGGACCCCGTTATGGATACGCACAGCGAATATCTGACAAAAATCCTTCTGAGCCGCGTCTATGATGTGGCGCAGGAAACGCCGCTTGAAGAAGCGGTCAATCTTTCCCGTCGTCTCGGCAACCGCATTCTGCTCAAGCGCGAGGATGCCCAGCCTGTCTTTTCCTTCAAGCTGCGCGGCGCCTACAACAAAATGGCCCGCCTCTCTCCCGACGAACTGCGCCGGGGCGTCATCGCCGCATCCGCGGGCAATCATGCCCAGGGCGTGGCCCTTTCCGCCAAAAAACTCGGCTGCGAAGCCGTCATCGTCATGCCCATGACGACCCCCGCCATCAAGGTGGACGCCGTGCGCCGCCTCGGCGGGCAGGTCGTGCTCTATGGCGAGTCGTTCAGCGACGCCTGGCGTCATACGCTGGATCTCATTCAGCAGACGGGCTACGTGTTCATCCCGCCCTTCGACGATCCCGACGTCATCGCCGGACAGGGCACCATCGGCATGGAAATCCTGCGGCAGCATCCCGATCCCATTCATGCGGTTTTCGTGCCCATCGGCGGCGGCGGACTGGCTGCCGGTATTGCCGCCTATATCAAGAATCTGCGCCCCGATATCCGCGTCATCGGCGTGGAGCCCACGGATTCCGACGCCATGCGCCTTTCCATCATGGCCGGGCATCCCGTGGAGCTTTCCCGCGTGGGCCTCTTTGCCGACGGGGTGGCCGTCAAGCTTGTGGGCAACGAGACCTTCGCCCTCTGCCGCGATCTGCTTGACGACATCATCACCGTGGATACCGACGCCATCTGCGGCGCCATCAAGGATATTTTCGAAGACACCCGCGTCGTCGCCGAGCCCGCCGGCGCGCTGGCACTGGCCGGGCTGCGCGCCTATGTGGCTGCGGGCAACATCCGCGACGCGACTCTCGTGTCCGTGGTCAGCGGCGCAAACATGAACTTCGACCGCCTCAGCCATGTGGTGGATCGCGCCAAGATCGGCGCGGATCGCGAAGCCTTCCTTGCCGTGACCATTCCCGAGGAGGTCGGCAGCTTCCGCAAGCTCTGCACCGTCATCGGCAACAGGAACATTACCGAGCTGTGCACCCGCTTTGCCGACCCCGAAAAGGCCCGCGTCATGGTCGGTATCGACATCAAGAGCCGCGACGAAATCGCCTCCGTCATGGAGGATCTGCGCAAGGCCGGGTTCCAGGCTCTGGATCTCACCGATAACGAGCTGGCAAAGATCCACCTGCGGCACATGGTCGGCGGTAATGCTCCTCATCTGACCAACGAACGCCTGATCCGCTTCTTCTTCCCCGAACGGCCCGGCGCGCTCATGGACTTCATGGACGCCATGGAAACCCCGCTCAACTGCACCCTGTTCCAGTACCGCTACCACGGCGCGGACTACGGGCGGGTGCTGTTCGGCATGGAAGTGCCGGAGGAAAAACAGGCGGCCTTCGAGACCTTCCTCGCCCGCGTGGAAAAAATGGGCTACCCCTATATCGACGAGTCCGACAACCCCGCCTACAAAATGTTCCTTGGCTGGCACGACGCCTAGGCTCAGGACTCATTATGTTTTTTTGAGGGGGAGGAACCCCTTTGCTCTGCTGTCGATGCCCATAAGGCTCCTGCGTCGCCTGACGGGCACGGCCTTCGGCCGCCCGTTGGGTCGCTGCTCGCGGCAAAAAGGGCCCAGCCTTTCCGTAGCGAAGCGAAGAAAGGCGTTCCCGTACCCCCCTCAAACTCCCCCATCTTCCCCAAAACCAGCCCACTCAGCTATTAGAGCATTTTCAGTTTGAAAGGCGAAGTATTTCAAACCGAAAATGCTCTAATTTTCTATCTATTTTAAATAGATAGAACGCTATCAGTTTCATACACACTGAGAAATGACTGCCACAGCCCCTAGAGCAATTTCAGTTTGAAATGCTTTGCATTCCAAACCATACGGCCTGTCGTTTCGCGGAAAAAGCGCAGTTTTTCCGCTCACTTTTGGCCGGGCGGCGCTGTGCCGCCGCCTCGCGTTTCACCTTTTTCAAAGTTGAAACGCTCTAAAAAAAGCGCGTTGGGGGAAGGATGGGGGGTCAGGGGGGAAGGAAACACCCCTTGCGCGCTAGCCAAGGGGGTTTCCTTCCCCCCTGAAGAACGATTTAGAGTTAACAGCCCCCGCACACCGGCGGCAGCCGCCGCAATTTGACAGGCCTGCAAGCGTCGGCGTATGCTGTCTTGCCTGCGGACGCGCCGCTGTGGCGGGTCGGAGGCCTGTCTTCACGCTTTATCTACCGGGAATTTTCAGGAAGAGTTCGATGATCGATATTGAACGGCAAATGGCGCTCATCAAGCGCGGCGTAGCGGAACTGATCGACGAAGGCGAATTGCGCAAAAAGCTGGAACGCGGCACGCCGCTGCGCGTCAAGGTCGGCTTTGACCCCACCGCGCCAGATCTTCATCTCGGGCATACCGTCGTCATGCACAAGATGCGTCATTTCCAGGAACTCGGCCATCAGGTCATCTTCCTGATTGGCGATTTCACGGGCCGTATCGGCGATCCCTCCGGCCGCTCGGAAACCCGCCCCCCGCTGACCGAAGAACAGGTACTGGCCAATGCCGAAACCTACAAGCGTCAGGTCTTCAAGATTCTGGACCCGGAAAAGACGCTTGTGGAATTCAATTCCCGCTGGCTGGGCCAGATGAGCGCCGCCGACTTCATCCGTCTGGCCTCTCACTGCACCGTGGCCCGCATGCTGGAACGCGACGACTTTGAAAAGCGTTACCGCGAGCAGCGTGCCATCTCCATCCACGAATTCATGTATCCGCTCTGTCAGGGGTACGACTCCGTCGCCCTCAAGACCGACGTGGAAATGGGCGGCACGGACCAGAAGTTCAATCTGCTCATGGGCCGCAATCTTCAGGCCCACTACGGACAGGAAAGCCAGTGCATCCTGACCATGCCCCTGCTGGAAGGCACGGACGGCGTGCGCAAGATGTCCAAGTCCTACGGCAACTACATCGGTATTGACGAAGCGCCCTCGGAAATCTTCGGCAAGGTCATGGCCATTTCCGACGAACTCATGTGGCGCTACTACGAACTGCTGTCCAGCAAATCGCTGGAAGACATCGCCGCGCTGCGCGCCGGGGTCGAAAACGGCAGCATCCATCCCAAGGCCGCCAAGGAAGAGCTGGCGCACGAGATGGTCACCCGCTACCACAGCCGGCAGGCCGCCGACGAAGCCCGTCAGGGCTTCAACGCCGTCTTTGCCGGCGGCGGTGTCCCGGACGACGCCCCGACCTTTACCTGCGCCCACGGCGAAAACAGCGCCCCCTCCGCCTTTCTGGCCGACGCCGGGCTCGTCAAGAGCCGCGGCGAAGCCAAACGGCTGATCAAGGAGGGCGCGCTCTCCATTGACGGGCAGCGCTGCGACGATGCCCTGAGCCCGCTTGCCGCCGGGGAATATGTCATCAAGCTCGGCAAGAAACGTTTCCTGCGTCTGACCGTAGAGGGATAGTCCCGACAACAGCAGACAGACAAATCGTATAGAGGGCGGCCCCGGGCCGCCCTTTCACGTTTTCCGGCGTACGGCAGCAACGCCCCGCCGCCCCCACGAGAATCGCATGCGAAAGCTCTATGTCATCATGGTAGGCCTGCCCGCCCGCGGCAAGTCCACGCTGGCGCAACGCATCCGCGAAGCGCTGGAGGCCGACGGCCGGCAGGTGGCCATCTTCAATAACGGCGATTTGCGCCGTCGTCTGCTGGGCTCCATGTCCACCAGACCGGAATTTTACCGCCCCGACAATGCCGAAGGCCGGGCCATGCGGGAGGATCTCTGCCGCCGCAATCTGGAACAGGCCCGCCAGTGGCTGGCGCAGGGCGGCGATGTGGCCATCCTCGACGCCACCAATGTCAGCGCCCAGCGTCGCGCCCTGATCCTCGAAGAACTTCAGGATCACCCGGCCCTGTTCATCGAGTGCGTCAACGAAGACCCCCTGCTGCTCGACCTGAGCATCCGCGCCAAGGCGCGCCTGCCGGAATATGCGTCCTACAGCGAAGAAGAAGCCGTCGCCAACTTTCGGGAACGCCTCGGCTATTATGAAGCCATGTATACGCCGGTGGGCGACGGCCCGGAACACTTCTGGATTCGCGTCGATTCCATGGCAAACCGGATTCTTCAGGAACAGCCCTGCGAAACCTCGCCCATGTATCCGGCCATCCGCGAAGTTCTGGTCTGCCCCTGGGTCCGCAGCCTCTACCTTGTGCGCCACGGCCAGACGGAATTCAACCTCGCGGGCCGCATCGGCGGCGATCCGCCGCTGACGGCGAAAGGCCGTGAACAGGCCCAGCGGCTGGCCCGCCATCTGCGCGGCGAGCGTCTCGACTGGCTGTTTACCTCGACCCGGCGCCGCTCCCATGAAACGGCCGCGCCCCTTCTGGCCGAACGCCCGGATCTGCGCTGTCTTGCCCTGAAGGAATTTGACGAAATCTTCGCCGGAGACTGCGAAGGCATGAGCTATGACGACATCCGCGCCACCATGCCGCAGGTCACCATGCAGCGTAATGCCGACAAATACGGCTATGCCTACCCGCACGGCGAAAGCTATGCCATGCTGCAGGATCGTGTGCGGCGCGGCGTCATGCGCGTTCTTTTTCTGGCCAAGGACAGCCCCATCATCATTGTAGGCCATCAGGCCATCAACCGTGTGGTGCTCGCCCTTTTTCTCAAGCATCGCAAGGAAGATATTCCCTATCTCAACGTGCCCCAGGACAAGCTCTATCATCTGTCCGTCACGCCGCAGCGCAAGGTCTTTGAACGGATTTCCTACTGACCGGCCCGGACCTGCCAGCGGCCGCATATGAGCCATCGGAGAAAGCCCGAAAAGCCGCTCTCTCCCGTTGCCAGAAGGGGGATATTCCGCTACAAACAGGCGGTAAAAGCTTTTTTTCTGTCTGAAAAGGGCTTCCTTTGCCACGAACAACGTTCATGCTTCTTCCGAGGACATGAAGGCGATAAAACTACATGAAAAATATTGCGATCATTGACGACAGCAAACTCAAGCGCGACTATCTCCATCGCATCCTGGCCGAAGAGTTCCGCGTCTACGAGTATGAGAGCGGCGCAGCCGCC
Source organism: Candidatus Desulfovibrio intestinigallinarum (assembly GCA_019114565.1). GTDB lineage: Bacteria > Desulfobacterota > Desulfovibrionia > Desulfovibrionales > Desulfovibrionaceae > Desulfovibrio > Desulfovibrio intestinigallinarum. The sequence goes on from DXFI01000040.1 coordinate 7,500, forward strand.
CTGCCTGCGATGCCTTCTCTCGACATACAGTGCATTCTCCTGGATGTGGAAATGCCTGATGAAGACGGCTTTGCCGTCATCAAACGCATCAAGGCCACGCCGACGCTGCGCGATATTCCCGTTATCTTCGTCACCAGCCTTTCCGACTGGGGACTGGAAACGCGCGGCCTCAGCAGCGGCGCCGTGGATTTTCTGGGCAATCAGTTCTCCCCGGAAATCATCCGCTCCCGCGTTCGCAACCATGTAGACCTGTACGACTATAAACAGAAACTGGAGCAGCGCGTCCGGGAAAAGACACAGACAATCTTCGAACTCCAGGACGCCATCATGGTGGCGCTTTCAGACCTGGTGGAATGCCGCGACGAAAATACCGCCGGCCATGCGCAGCGCACCCGCGGCTATGTGGAGTGCCTCATCCGCGCTCTGCAAAAGCGGGGCGACTATGCCGAGGAACTCACCGAAGAATTTGTGCGCGATCTCATCCGGGCCGCTCCCCTGCACGATATCGGCAAAATCGGTATCCGCGATGCGGTGCTCAACAAGCCGGGACGACTCTCCCCTGAAGAATTCGAGGAGATGAAAAAACATACGGTCTTCGGCGCAACCGCTATTCTGCGGGCCATGAAGACCCTGCATCAGGCCGGCTTTCTCTGCATCTTGCGCGACATATCCCTGTCCCATCACGAAAAATGGGACGGTTCCGGCTATCCGCTCGGTCTGGACGGCGTCCGCATTCCTCTTTGCGGGCGCATCATGGCCATTGCCGACGTCTATGACGCCCTTGTGAGCAAGCGCCCCTACAAGGACCCCATGCCGCATGAAAAGGCGGCCGGCATCATTCTGGAAGGCAAGGGCAAACATTTCGATCCGCTGGTGACCGAGGCCTTTGAAGCCTGTCAGGAAGAATTCCGCGCCATCGCCATGCAGCACTAGGTCCTGTTAACACTATTTGTAAGTTGTTTGGGGGGAAGGGAAACCCCTCATCTCTGCTGTCGATGCCCGTAGCTTCCTTCGTCGCAACGGGCACGGCCTGCGGCCGCCATTCGGTCGCTGCTGGCGCGAGAGGTGTTTCCCTTCCCCCCAAGCCCCCCATCCCTTCCCCAGCGCGCTTTTATCAGGGGAAGAGTCAGGAATACGAGGCGA
>DXFI01000041.1 GCA_019114565.1 Candidatus Desulfovibrio intestinigallinarum
GGGAAGGGAAACACCTCTCGCGCCAGCAGAGGGGTTTCCCTTCCCCCCGACATCTGCAAATAAGCATCACCACGCCTTCCCGTACGGCTCTGTCAGTGACTGAAAACACAAAACCGCAATACGAGATTAAAAAATAGGAATTATTCCTACTTGATTGCAGACCCTTGCCTGTGCTAGATCTGCCGGGGATATCACCCCGCGCCCGCATCTGATCCGCGCAGTACGACGCGCTGCATCAAGACCGCGTCACGGCGTCTTTCCGGCGAACGCAATGCGGTCGCCCGTAACCTCAACGAGGAACGGTCATGAAACGCAAGAATACCTGTACCTACCTTTTAGCGGGACTGCTCTTTCTGGGCGGCGTCGGTTATCTTGCCTATTCCGGCCTGTCGGAAGGCAGCGTGTACTTCCTCAATGTATCCGAAGCCCGCGCGGCCACGCCCGACAAGCTGCGCGCCGCCCGGCTCTTCGGCACGGTTGCCGCCGAGGGTATCAGCAAGCCCGAAAACGGCCCCGGCGTGAACTTCCTGCTTGCGGACAAGGACAATCCCGATCTGACCATGAACGTCAGCTATCGCGGCGCGGTGCCCGACACCTTCAAGCCGGGGGCGGAAGTCATCGTCGAAGGCGGCATGAGCGACCGGCACTTTGCGGCCAGGACGCTCATGACCAAGTGTCCCTCCAAGTATCAGAAAGAAAACCGCAAGGAAGGCTAAACCCTTCTCTGCATGACGGCCTCTGACGGGCCGGATTTTTCCTGTCGGGCGGCGCTTCCGGGCGTCGCCCCTGATTTGTTCCTTCCGTTCCCTGTGGAACACAAGACACGCGCGTTCCTCCGCGGGACGCCGCATGCCGGAGCCTCTGCCTTGTATTTCTTTGCCTACGCCATGCAATTGCTGCTGCTGCTCTGCGCCCTCGCGGGCGGCGGTCTGGCCATTTTTCAACTGTATGAAGGACGCAGCCATGCGCTGAAAATCGTGGAACGGCTGCACTGGCTGGTGAGCGGTTCGCTGCTTCTGGCCTCGGCCCTGCTGCTGCACGCCCTGTTCTGGAAGGATTTCAGCCTGCAGTATGTGGCCAGTTACACGGATGTGCTTCTGCCCGCCTTCTACCGCCTGACGGCCTTCTGGGCCGGGCAGCCGGGCTCCATGCTCTTCTGGGCGCTTTCCGTGGGCATCATGGGCAGCCTCTTTGCCCTTACGCGCGCCTATACGCGCCTGACGCCCTCCACCCGCCTCTGGTTCTGGCTCTTCTTTTACGGCATCATGGCCTTCTTCGGGCTGGTGCTGACCACCTGGAGCAATCCCTTCGTCATGCAGACCCCCGTGCCCGCCGACGGCAGCGGTCTGAATCCCCTGCTCCAGAATCCGGGCATGATCTTCCATCCGCCGCTGCTCTTCCTCGGCTACGGCGGCTTTGCCGTGCCCTCCTGTCTGGCGCTGGCGCAGGCTCTGTCCGGCGCGCGCGGCAGCGAAGACGCCTGGTTCCGCATCTCCCGCCCCTTCATCATTCTTGCCTGGCTCTTCCTGACCGCCGGCATCGTGCTCGGCATGTGGTGGGCCTATATGGAACTGGGCTGGGGCGGCTACTGGGCCTGGGACCCCGTGGAAAACGCCTCGCTCCTGCCCTGGCTCATCGGCAGCGCGGCCCTGCATACGCTGGTCATTGAAGATCGCCGCGGCAAGCTGGCCCGCGTCAACGTGGCCCTCATGAGCCTGTGCACGGTCACGGCCTTTTTTGCCACCTATCTTGTCCGCAGCGGCGTCATTCAGTCCGTTCATGCCTTTGGCGACGGCGGCGTGGGCACGCCTCTGCTGCTCTTTGTGCTGGCGGGCTGTATCGTCTCCTTCTGGGCGGCCTTCAGCGAAAAAACGCGCGGCGAAACGCTGGAGAACTTCTTCTCCAGCCGCGAGGGCCTGCTCGTGCTGGTGGCCTGGATTCTGATAGCCCTCGGCGTCATTATTCTTGTGGCCACCATGTGGCCCGTGCTGAGCCGGCTCTGGTCGTCGAGCCCCAGCGGTCTTGACGCCAATTTCTATAATCGCGTCTGTCTGCCGCTGGGCACGCTGCTGATGCTGGTCATGGCCATCTGCCCCTGGTTCGGCTGGAACGGCGGCTGCAAGGGCAAGGGCGGCCTGCTCCTGACGCTGGGCGCAGCTGCCGCAAGCGTCGGCTGCCTGCTGTGGTGGCTTGCCGGTCAGGTTAATCCCCTGCCGCTGGCGGCGCACCTGAAGCAGCCCATGCCGCTTATCGCCGCGGCCGCCGCGGGCGGCGTGACGCTGGCCTGCCTGTACATGCTGCTTTCCGCCGTGCGCAACCGGGCATGGCGTCGGGCCGGCGCGCTGGGAACGCATCTTGGTATGGCGCTCATGGCGCTGGGCATTGCCGTTTCCGGCCCCTACAAGATCGAAAAGGACGTGTATTTCAACGAAGGCGGCAGCGATACCGTGGGCAAGTATACGGTGACGCTGCTGTCGCTGGAACAGGGCAGAAACCCCGTCGGCTTTGATTATCTCGAAGCCCGCATCCGCGTGGAAAAGGACGGCAGGGAGCTGGGCATCATCGGCCCGCAGCGCCGCCTCTATGACAAGTTCGGCCAGATGAATCAGTTCTCGGAAGTGGACGTCATTCCCGGTCTGGGCGAAGAAGTCTATGCTTCCCTGCTGGCGCTCGACGAATCTTCCAGAGTGCTTGTGCGCATCAGCGTGGAACCGCTGATCAACTGGCTCTGGATCGGCGGCGCGCTCATGTGCCTTGCCCCCTTCCTGTCCCTCTGCCGCGCCGGACAGCGCCGCAGCCCCGGAGAGGAAAAGAACGCGGCCTAGCTGAACACCGCAGGGGGAAGGGCGCGACGGCAACGGAGCGTCCTCCCCCTTTTCTTCGGCGCGCCCGCAGAGACGCGGCGCCGTCGCTCTGGAGCATTTTCAGTTTGAAACGCCGTGCGTTTCAAACCATACGGCCTGTCGTTTCGCGGAAAAAACGCGATTTTTCCGCTCACTTTGGGCCGGGCGGCGCTATGCCGCCGCCTCGCGTTTCACCTTTTTCAAAGTTGAAACGCTCTAACGTATTCAGAATCTCCGGAAAACAGGCCGCTTCCGCCTGTGAAGTACGTCCCGGAAGCACCGGCCCGAAGACACAAGGAATTTTCATGCTGCATTTGCATCGCGTCGCCAAGCTGTTCGGCCTCAAGGCCGTCCTGCGCAATGTTTCCTGCACCTTTGCGCCGGGCAGCATCACCCTGCTTGTGGGAGACAACGGGGCGGGCAAAAGCACGCTTCTGCGCATGGCCGCGGGCCTGTCCCGCCCCAGCGCGGGCGAAATCACCCGGGCTGAAAATGCCGTTATCGGCTACGTGGGGCACGCCACCTTTCTCTATCCCGGCATGACGGCGCTGGAAAATCTCGCCTTCTGGGCGCGTCTCTACGGGACATCCACCAGAGAAAAAGACCTGCTGGCGCTGTTGGATCAGGTGGGACTGGCCGCTCATGCCCACGAACGGGCGGGCGTCTTTTCCCGCGGCATGGCCCAGCGCCTCAATCTGGCCCGCGTCCTGATGCGGCCCGCCGATCTCCTGCTGCTGGACGAACCCGGCACGGGGCTCGACGCCTCTTCCCGCGCGCTGCTGCGCGAACAGATGCGCGCCGCCCGGGATCGCGGGGCCTGCGTCATTGTCGTAAGCCATGATTATGCCGATGACAGCGCCGTTGCGGATCGCGTTGTCGCGCTGCGTAACGGCGTCATTGCCTATGACGGTCCTCCGTCCGGCTATACCCCCGGCGCACTGCCGGAAGAAACGCCTCCGGAATCACCCGCACCGGCCACGGCGACGGAACTTCCCGACCGGGAAGGCGAAAGCGTGCCGGGTCTGTTCGGCATGGCGCTGGCCGTCGCCCGCAAGGATCTCCTGCTGACGCTGACGCGCGGCAGCGGGCTGGTGCAGGCCCTGCTGCTGGGGCTGCTCCTGCTCTTTGTCTTCAGTCTTGCACAGGGCGTCGGCGAACGTCTTTCGCCGCAGAATGCCGCCGCGGTCTTCTGGCTCAGTTCGGCCTTCTGTCAGGTGCTCGTCTTCAATGCCCTGTTCGCTCTGGAAGAGCGCTGTTCCTCCCGCGTGGGGCTGATTCTGTCGCCGCCGCCCATTCAGGGCGTCTGGCTCGGCAAGGGACTGGCGGGCATGATCCTGCTGCTGCTTGCCCAGCTGATTTTCCTGCCTGCCACCGTGGTCTTTCTGGGGCAGGAAATACAGGGTGACTGGCGCGTTGCTCTGGGAGCCCTGCTGCTGGTCGACGCGGGCATGTGCGCCCTCGGTTCCCTGCTGGGCGCGCTGGCGCAGGGGGAAGCCGCGCGGGAATCCCTGCTCAGCATCGTTCTTTTTCCTCTGCTGGTGCCCCTGCTGCTGGCGGGCATCAGCGTGAGCGCGCAGGCCCTGGGCCTGCCGGCGCCGGACGGCGCCGACGCCTGGCTGGGGCTTGCCGCCGCCTTTGACGCGGTCTTTGCCGCGGCGGGGCTGCTGCTTTTCGGTTTCATGTATACAGGAGATGACGCATGACGGCGCAACGTACGCCCACCGCTTCCCCCCTGCCGCCGCTGCTGGCCCTGCTCGGCGGCGCAGCCTTTGCGGCCTGTCAATGGCTGGTTTTCTGCTACGCGCCCGTAGAGGCCACGCTGGGACTGGCGCAGAAAATTTTCTACATCCACCTGCCCATGTCGTGGTGGGCGCTCATCAGCTTTTTTGTCCTTTTTCTGGCATCGCTGGCGAGCCTGCTCAAAAATTCCGAAGCCGCCGACCGCCTCTGTGCGGCCGCGGCGGAAATCGGCGTGCTGCTGGGCGGTCTGGCCCTGATTACAGGCATGATCTGGGCCCGTCTCTCGTGGGGCGTCTGGTGGACCTGGGACCCGCGCCTCAGCACAACGCTCGTCATGTGGTTCATTTATGCGGGCTATCTCGTGCTGCGCGGTCTGGACATACCCGCGCAGCGCAAGCGCCGCGTGTGCGCCGTCGTGGGTATCGTGGCCTTTCTGGATGTGCCGCTGGTCTTCCTCTCCGCCCGGCTCTGGCGCTCCATCCATCCGGCGGTCTTTGCCAACAAGGGCGGCGGACTTGAACCGGAAATGCGCCTTACCGTCATTGCCTGCGTGCTCTGTTTCGGCCTGCTCTGGGCCGGGCTGCTCTGGATACGCGCGCGCCAGCTGTCGCTGAGCGCCCGCGCCGACGCCCTTTTTGTGCGCAGCAGCCGACGTTAGGGCCTGTTGCCACTACATCGTTCTTCTGGGGGGAAGGGAAACCCCTCATCTCTGCTGTCGATGCCCGTAGCTTCCTTCGTCGCAACGGGCACGGCCTGCGGCCGCCATCCGGTCGCTGCTCGCGCGAGAGGGTTTTCCCTTCCCCCCAGGCCCCCCATCCCTTCCCCAGCGCGCTTTTTCAGAAGGGTACAGGCTATGTCCAAATACCTTTCAAAGATTATGTGTGGACTGAATTTTCTATTTATTTTAAGTAAATAGAAAAATTATCCAGAGCGTTTCAAACTGAAAATGCTCTGACAGGCGCTAATGCAAAAACATTTTTCCGCTCCCTGTAAAACCAAAGGATAACCATATGGATACGCTGACATGGGTCGTGGCGGCCAACGCCGCCGTCTGGCTGGGTCTGGGCGCCTATCTTGCCTTTATGGGCGTGGCGCAGCGTCGCCTTGCGGCGCGCCTTGCACAACTGGAGCTGCTGAACCATGACTGATGCCTCTTCCGCTTCCCCCTCCCTGTCCTCGCGCCTGCTGCTGATCTTTCTGGGAATCTGCTTCGCAGCCATGCTGATCGTCTCCCTGACGCAGCGTTTCCTCAATCCTCAGCTTGTCGTGCCTTCCCGCTCTTCCGGAATGGAAACGGCGCAGGCGGACACCGGCATGGACGGCCAGATCGGCGCGCTGATGCAGAAGCTCGGCGAAAATCCCAACGATGTGGAAACCATGCTGCATCTTGTGCAGCATCTCATCACCATCAAGAACTGGCAGGCCGCCGAAACCTTTGCCCAGCGTGCCCTCGCGCTGGACGTGCTCAATGACAAGGCGCTCTACCTGCTCGGCTTCATCAAGCACAATCTGGATCAGAACAAGGATGCCGCGCTGCTGCTGGAAAAGGCTCTGACCGTCAAGGACGATCCCCATGTCCGCTACAGCCTCGGTATGCTGTATATCTATTTCCTCAATGACGCGGATCGCGGCTACACCCACCTTGAAACCGCGCTCAAATCCGCCGGTGCGGACGACAGCCTGCGCGGCCGTATCGAGGACGAGCTCAAGAAGAAAAACACTCAGTAGGGCATTCTCAGTTTAAACGCTTTGCGTTTCAAACCATACGGCCTGTCGTTTCGTGGAAAAAACGCGGTTTTTCCGCTCACTCCACGCCGCGGCAGGCGACGCAATCAGCACAGCCGGAGCGCGAAGGTTCTGCCTTCGCGCTCTTGCCTTATGGGGATGCTCACTATAAAGTATCGAAAATTTCTAGAACGTCTCAAGAAAAATTATCGAGACGCACGGAACGAAATGCCGCGGTTTCCCCGCCGTCGTATTTCTCCACGAAAAAAATTCCAATAGTCAGGACAGAAATGGCAAAGAAACATTCCCGCAAGTCTGCGCCGCCCCCGGCAAAGTCTCCGGCAAAACAGGCTCCCGCCGCGACGCCGGTCTCTCCCTCTTCTCCGACGCCGCCCGCATCCGTCCCTGCGCCGATGGTACGCCGCTCCACCTGCTTTTTCGGCATGGGAGCCATGCTGGTCTTCGGCGTTCTGCTGGGCAGCATGACGGCCACCTTCATGCACAACACGCCGTCTGCTCCCGCAAAGCAGCAGACCGCCGCGGCTCCCGCCCAGCCTGCTCCTGCGAAAGAATCCATTCCGCCGGAGTTGCAGCAGCGTATTGCCGAACTGCAGAATCAGCTTGCATCGAAACCCAACGACGCGGAACTGCTGTCGGCGCTGGGCAGCCTGTATTTTGACACCAATCAGCCCGCCCGGGCCATCGAAGCCTATGAAGCCTCGCTGCGCTTTGCGCCCGGCAACGTTCTTGTCATGACGGATCTGGGCATCATGTACCGGGAAATCGGCAATCCCGAAAAAGCCGTTTCCCTGTTCCGGGAAGTGATCGCCCTGAAGCCCGATTTTGAAAATGCGCTTTTCAATCTCGGCGTTGTGCTCAACTTTGATCTGCACCGTCATGATGAAGCACGCGCCGCGTGGCAGCAGCTGCTGAACGTCAATCCGGCTGCACGCACGCCCAACGGCGATCCTGTGTCTGAAGTCATCAAGACCATTCCGAAAGACAAAAAGTAGCCGCTCCACCGGGCCGCCGCCCGGCCCGCGGACAACGAACGGAAAGAGGCCCGGACGCTGTGCCGCGACGCGCCTGCTCCAGACAGAGCGTTTTATCTTGAAAAAGGTGAAACGCGAGGCGGCGGCACAGCGCCGCCCGGCCAGAACTGAGCGGAAAAACAGCGTTTTTTCCGCGAAACGACAGGCCGCAGGGTTTGAAACGCACAGTGTTTCAAACTGAACAAGCTCTGGAAAAGCGTCCAGTCCGGCGCAGCCCGGGGACGCGGCATTGCCGCGTCTGTCCCGTTGCGTCTGCGGCCCCCCACCTTTCCCGAAAACGACGGATATCATCATGAAACGATGCTTTTTTCCGAAATTCTGCGCACTGCTGCTTGCGGCGCTGCTCTGTCTTTCAATAACGCTCCCCGCGCAGGCACAGCAGCCCCTGCCTCCGGTTCTGGGTACGTCCAATCTCCCGCTGCTGCCCTATCTCGACGCCTTTGTCGATACTTCCGACAGCATGGATATCGACGAGGTAGCCGCGCCGGAAAATGCCTCCCGTTTCGTGCCGCTCAATCTGCGCGCCCTGCCGCGTGTCGGCGGCGCAACCTGGCTGCGCCTTGTCATTGCGCCCATGCCCGAAGGCGGCAAGGCCGACAAGATCCTGCTGGACATGGGAGACGATATTCCCGGTTCGCCGACTTTTTACACGGCATCCGTCAATCCTCTGAGCAATATGCTGGAATGGCAGGAGAACGACCGCTCCCGCGTGCAGCTGCTGCCCGAGGCCGGTCTCGAAGCCCAGACCTGCTATATCCGTCTCGACGGTCTGCCGGGCTTCTGGTTCTCGCCCACGCTGCGCACGCCGCAGGATGCCACCACGAACTGGGGCGGACTTGCCCATACAGGGGCCACGCTGGCGCTGGGCGTCGTCATGCTTCTCTGCCTCCTCCGCGGTTTTACCGAGAAGGGACAGTGGCGCATCTGGACTTCTCTCTATGTGGCTGTCGCCCTGGCACAATCCATTCTCGGCATGCCCGTCATTGCCGACGGCCGTATCCCCATGAACGAGGCCGCCGCGGCACTGGCTCCCGGGGTTGCGCTCATGCTGCTTCCTCATGTGGCCCGGCATTTCATGGATACGCGCCGTGCGTCGCGGGCCCTGGATGTGCAGTATCTGCTGCTCACTCTGCCGGGCGTCGCTCTGGCACTGGTTCCCCTGCTGCCTGACTTCTCCTGGCTGACGCGCTTCCTGCCGCTGTGGCCCGCCGCCACCATTCTCTTTGTGCCTACGACTCTGGGAGCCTGCCTCATGGGCCTTGGCGGCGGCGCACGCTTCCTGCTGGCCTGCCTGCTGCAAACCCTTGCCGTAGGCGCGGCCTTCGCGGGCATGGACTTCGGCTATCCCTCGGCCGTGCTGGCCTCGCTGCCCTACTGGGGTACTGCGCTGGGCGCGCTGCTCATTGCCGGGACCGCCTCCCCGCGCCGCAAGCGCACTCCCGAGGATGACGACACCACCGGCATTCCCGTAGCGCCGCCGGACGACGACTTTCTCTCTCTTGATATGCCCGGCACGGAAAAGCCTGCGGCAAAGGACGAGGAAGACAGCAGCCTGATTATCAATATCGCCGATTTTGAAAGCCCGGCCGCCCCGGAAAAACAGCCTGCTCCGGCGGCTGCTCCCGTAGCCCCGGCCGTCCCCGCTGCGCCCCCGGCTCCGTCGATGCCTGCTCCCGCCGCCGCAAACGGCAAGAGCTTCAATTTGCAGCAGCTGCTGCGCGAGGCCCACGATGCCGTCGCCGCCGACGCGGAACGGAAAAATATCGGTCTTTCCTGGTACATGCCGCCCAATCTCGGGCAGCTCTACGAAGGCGACGGCAGCGCCCTGAGCACCGTGCTGCGCACCCTGCTCAACAGCTCGGTACGCGCCACCAGCCGCGGCGCGGTACAGTTCTCCGCCCGCCGCGTCCGGGAAAGCAACGATCCCGGCCATCTGCTGTTCAACGTCAACGATACGGGCTCCGGCATGCCGCCCAACGGCCGCTCCAGCACAGCGCTGGCACGGGCCGCGGATCTGGCGGGCATGCACGGGGGCTTCTTCGAGGCGGAATGCGGCCCTCAGGGAGCTTCTGTCTCCTTCTCCCTGCATTTCCACCCGGTGGAAGACGAAGCCGACAGCCCGGTTGCCGCGGCTCCGCGTCCCGTCGTCATGATCGTGGCTCCCAATGTGGCTACCCGGAACAGCGTTGCCGAAGCCCTGAACGGCATGCCCTGCACCCTGCGTCAGGCCAACTCGCTGGGCGGCGCAACCTCGCTCAATGCGCAGCGCCCCGCCGCCGTGCTCATCGTCTGCGGTCAGGAGGCAACGCCTTCTTCCCGCGGCCTTGTGGAACGGTTCCGGAATGCCGCCGCATCCCTGCCGCACTTCGGGGCCATCGCCATCACTGACGATGACAGGCTGTGGGACATGCTGGCCGATGCCGGCTTTACCCATGCCCTGCTCGCGCCTCCCGTGCCCGCGGCCCTGCGCGCTACGGTGGAAGAAATTCTTTCCGGCAAGCTGGACGACGATATAGCGGAACTGCCCGCGGCTGCGCCCGCGCCGCAGCCCGCAGCCCGGAACAAGGGAGTGCCGGATCTCTTCGGCGCGCCCGCCTCGTCGCGTCCGCTGCCCCCGCCGCCCGCTGCCGGGAAAAAAGCCGTGCCTCCGGTGCCGAAGCCCGCGGCAAAGCCCGCCCCGACAGCGGAAAAAACAGCGCCGCCTCCCGCCGAGCTGCATGACGAAGCCGCGCACCTTGTCGCGGCGGAAGATGCCCGCCTGCAAAGCCGCCTTGCTTCGCAGGCCGCTCCGGCAAAGCCCGCAGCCGCCCCCAAGGCCGCGCCGCAGCCTGCCGCGCCCGCAAGCCCAGCCCCGGCTCCGGCACGCCCTGCGCAGACGCGCCCGGCTGCCCCGGCTCCGGCGCAGGATTCTCTGGATGATCTGCCCGACTTTGTCCGCAGCGAAGAGCCGGAAGAAAATATTGTCCTGCCCTCTTCCCGCATTGCCGGGCCCTGGGTCACATCCGACGGCGAAGCCAGCCCGGCTCTGAAAGACGCCTGGAAGCAGCCGGCCCGCGCCGCAGCGCCGCAGCGCCGTCCCTCCGTGCCCTTTACGCCGACGCCCCGCCCGGCGGGCAGCGTCAGCGATGTGGAAGTGGGCGAACCCATGCCCGTCCCCCGGCCGCGCGCGCAGGCAACGCCGACCGTTGCCCGCACCCGTCCTGCGGACGCGCAGCGCGCTCCCCGGGATGTTCCCCCGCCGCCGCGCAGGGAAGAAGGCATGCCCGGCCCTGATCCCAATTACAGCGAAGCCCGCGCTGCCATGCTGCGCCGGGTTGATGCTCTGCTTCAGGAAACACAGGCGGCCTACAATGAGGGACGCCCGCAGCACGTAGCCATGACCGCCCTGGATATTGCCAGAGAAATGGATGCCTTCGGCATCCGCCACATTGCCCGCCTTGCCCGGAATGTCGAGCGGGCCGGTACCGCGGGAGACATGGAAGCTCTTGGCGATATCCTGCCGGAGCTGTATAATGCCATGGAACGCCTCTATATTCTGGACAGACGCTAGTTTTTCCATTGAAAAGGTAACGCACATTCTGACGGCGATGCTGTCATAAAAAACAAAGGGGTCCCCATGCCGTATTCCAAGGTTCTTGTACCCGTCGGCGGAGAAAATCTTCTTGAACGCGGTCAGAAGGCACTGTCCCATGCCCTTCCCCTCTGCGCGGGCGAGATCATTCTTCTGAATGTTCCGGACCCGCTGCCCGGCACCGTCGGCGGCGAAGCGCGTGAAGCCATGCTGCGGGAAGAACGCGCCTCCGCGGAAAAGGCCCTGCAGCCGCTGCTGGACAGTGTTGCCGCGGTCGGAAAGCCCTGCCGGGTCATCGTGGAAAACGGCACCGTGGCCGACACCATCGTCCGTGTATCCCACGAACAGGAGGCCGATATCATCGTCATGTTCACCGACGGACGCGACGATGTCAGCAGCCTGCTGATCGGCTCCATCACCGAACGCGTCCTGCGCAATACCGACACGCCCCTGCTGGCTGTCCGCCGCTAGAGGGTTGTAAAAAGACCTGTTTGGTTGGGGGGAAGGGAACCCCCTGGCTGGCGCACAAGGGGGTTCCCTTCCCCCCAAGCCCCCCATCCTTCCCCCAACGCGCTTTATTCAGGAAGATGGAGCGTGTTCGGCGCTTGTCGCCTCCCCCTGCGGTAACCGTCCCCGAAATTCCAGAACGCTTCAGGTAAAACGCGAGACACACAGCGCCGCCAGCCCGAAGCGGGCGAAAAATACGCTTTTTCCGCGAAACGACAGACCGTAGGGTTTGAAACGTGCAGCGTGCCAGACTGAAAGGCTCATGGGAAAGGAAATCAGAGAGCCTCCTGAAATAAAAAGGCCCCGGGGCAGGACGTCCGGGCGGGCTTCCCGCAAACACGAGAAACAGGCATGCACATTTTTTCGGATTTTCAGGCAGTCTGGCTGCTGCTTGCCCATGCGCTTTCCTGGTTCGGCGTCGTACATGCCCTGCTGACCAAGCGGGATCCGCGTTCGGCCCTCGGCTGGACGACCGCCATGCTCTTTCTGCCCGTTCTGGGCCTTCTGGGTTATCTGCTGCTCGGCATCAGCCGCGCGGAAAGCCGGGCCGCGAAACTGCTGCATAAGGCGGCGCAGGCCCAGCCGGATTACGCCCACCCCGCCCCTCCGCGCAAGCATCAGGGAACCCCGGAACAGGCGCTGCAACTGGAACGCCTCGGACGACGGCTCGGCAGTCAGAGTCTCTGCGGCGGCAACAGCCTGCGCATATTGCTCAACGGCGATATGGCCTATCCCGCCATGCTCAATGCCATCCATCAGGCGCGGGATCACGTCTATCTGGCCACCTACATTTTCCGGGGCGGTTTTGTCGGTCGCCGCTTTGCCGATGCGCTGGCGGAAGCAGCCGCGCGCGGCGTGGATGTCCGCCTGCTGGTGGACGGTTTCGGCGGCTCGGCCTACAGTCTGCGCAAACCCTGGAAAAAACTTTCCGACCGGGGCGTCCGCGTGGCCCGTTTTCTCCCGCCCCGTCTTTTCCCTCCCAACTTCAGCATCAATCTTCGTAATCACCGCAAGGTGCTCATCTGCGACAACATCGGCTTTACCGGCGGCATGAACATTGCCGACAATCACCTCACGCGCGGCTATCGCGGCGACGTGCGCGACGTCCATTTCCGCTGCGCGGGCCCCATTGTCCGGCAGCTGCGCCGCTCCTTCATGCTGGACTGGGGCTTCGCCACAGGCCTTTATGACCCGCTGCCCGAAATAGCCGAAACGGATGAAAACCCGGAAAATACCTGCCTCTGCCGCGTGATTCTTGACGGCCCGGGTTCCGAAGCGGATACGCTCAACGATCTTTTCTGCGGCGCCGTCAACTGCGCGCGGCGCAGCGTGCGCATCATGACGCCGTATTTTCTGCCATCACACGATCTCATGAGCAGTCTGCGCAGCGCGGCCCTGCGCGGTGTGGATGTGCGTATCGTGCTCCCGGCCTATAACAATCTTGCCTTTGTGCACTGGGCATCGTTCCGCCTGCTGCCGACCCTGCTGGAAGCAGGCGTCCGCATCTGGCATCAGCCGCCGCCCTTTGTGCACAGCAAGCTGTTTGCCGTTGACGGCTATTACGCCCAAATCGGCTCGGCCAACCTCGACGCCCGCAGCCTGCGCCTCAACTTTGAACTGAACATGGAAGTCTTTGATCGCACCTTCCATGATCGCCTGGCCGCCCATATTGATGCCGCCATTGCCGCAGGTACGGAAATTTCACTCGAAAGCCTGCACTCCCGCCCTCTGCCGCTCAAACTCCGCGACGCCGCCTGCTGGCTTTTTTCCCCCTATCTCTAGAGCATTTTCAGTTTGAAACGCTGTGCGTTTCAAACCATACGGCCTGTCGTTTCGCGGAAAAAGCGCGGTTTTTCCGCTCTCTTCGGGCCGGGTGGCGCTGTGCCTCCGCCTCCGCGTTTCACCTTTTTCAAAGGAAAAACGCTCTCGGGAGGCAACCGACGATGTTCCCCCGGAAACACAAAAAACAAAACGCGGGCAGGGCGTCCCGGCTCATGTCTGAAGCTTAGGCCGCCCGGCCCGTGAAAAACAGAGAGGATTCTCGCATTTTTTTGCCTGAAAGACGCAAAGAACGTTCATCACTCCAGAAGCCGCCACAGCATTGCCCGCAAAAAGGAATCCTGCGGATTGCCGTTCCGTTTCAGCCTGTGCAGGGCCATGCGCGCCATATACCTTTTCCAGCTGCCGCTCTGCACATAAAGATAGTGGATTTTTTCAAGCCCGCACTACATGGTCAGAAGATTGGTTCGCCTGGCGCACAGACGGCGTAGTTCGGAACCGGCCATCCGCTCCAGCAGGGCGCACAGGGCGGCGCGATCTTCGGGAAAATAGCGGCAAAGCCCCGCCTCCATGACATACAGAAATCGCTTCTCAAGATAGGAGCTGCGGCCCGCAAAGCGATCCGCCAGCGTATCGCAGCGACGGATGAGCGTCGCGGCATCCCCCTGCCCTGCCTCCAGCAGCAGGGCGCACAGCGACGCAAGATCGCCGTAAGCATCCTGATCCGGCGTATACAGCGCCAGACTTTCCCCAGCCGCCAGAATTTTGCTGAGCGGCAGTTCCCGGCTGTCACCGACGCGCTGCGCAAGCGCCGCGGCATACCAGATATATTGCACGGCCAGATACGGAAAGGCATAGACGCATTGCGCCGCAAGCTCATAATAGGCGGCAACGGCCATTCTGCCGCACTGAACGGCATCCTTCCCCTCCATTGCCCACAGGATATGCGAGACATGCGCCTGCAGCAGTCTGTCCTGCACAAGCTGCAAAAAATGCAGCACCTGCGCTATGACATCATCCGGCAGAGGCAGGGGAAAAGGGTCGCAGACAAAGGAACAGGGAGAATCCTCATCCGGCTCGACCTCCAGAATCTCGGCAAGGAAGCCCAGCGCGATCTTGTCCACCTCCGCCGGTTCCTCCGCGGCTGCGGCACGCATGAGCCCTGCATAGTCCTCGGCCGTCGGTTCAGGAGCCCGCGCCGCAAACTTTGCCCACGGGCAGTGCACCAGCATGAGGAAAGAGACTTCCGGCAGCCGCATGAGTACCTCCGTTTTTCACAGATTAAACCATACGGCCTGTCGTTTCGCGGAAAAAGCGCGGTTTTCCGCTCACTTTTGGCCGGGCGGCGCTGTGCCGCCGCCTCGTGCTTTATAGCATTTTCAGTTTGAAATGCTTCGCGTTTCAAACCATACGGCCTGTCGCTTCGCGGAAAAAACGCGGTTTTTCCGCTCACTTTGGGCCGGGCGGCGCTGTGCCGCCGCCTCGCGTTTCACCTTTTTCAAAGTTGAAA
>DXFI01000042.1 GCA_019114565.1 Candidatus Desulfovibrio intestinigallinarum
GAGCGTTTCAACTTTGAAAAAGGTGAAACGCGAGGCGGCGGCACAGCGCCGCCCGGCCCAAAGTGAGCGGAAAAACCGCGCTTTTTCCGCGAAACGACAGGCCGTATGGTTTGGAATGCGAAGCATTTCAAACTGAAATTGCTCTAATGGGGAAAGACCCCCCTTGCGCCGTTGCCGACGGTCGCAAGGGGCTTTCCCCGGCGAGCCCGTCTTTCTGAAATCCGCTGTACGGCGGAATGCGGAGAGACGGGCTTTTTATTTTGGGGAGGATTATCCCAGCAGCCGCATGAGCATCTGCGGTACGGAGTTGGCTTGCGAGAGCATGGAAACGGCGCTTTGGGTCAGAATCTGCTCGCGCACAAAGCGCGTCATTTCCGCCGCCACATCGGCATCCGAAATGCGGGATTCGGCATTCTGCAGGTTTTCGGCCTGAATGGAGATATTCGTTATGGTGTTTTCCAGCCTGTTCTGGAGCGCGCCGAGATGGGAGCGGATGTTGTCCTTGCGTACAACCGCCGCGTCAATGCGGGAAATGGCCTTCTGGGCGCGTTCCTGCGTCGCTATGTTGATGACGGGGCCCGTATCTCTGAAGCCGTTCACCTGCGGTTTGGGAGCCGGCATGTCTCCCCAGGAGGCCGTGATGTCAAAGGCGCCGTTGCCGGCAACGAGAATGACCAGATCCTCCGTCACGGTATCAATGGAGAGTTTCTCGTACTTGTTGCGCAAGTGCCCCGGCTGATTCATGCCGCCGTCGCCGGTGTAGCCGAAGTTCATGCCGTTGATGGTGAAGGACTGGAGCGTGTTTTCATCCTGAAAGGTCAGGTTGCCGCCGATACCGTTCATTTGCGAGCCGTCATAGCTTGCTCCGGGCAGAAAACCGTTGGCTTCGCTGAGAAATTCCTCCGGTTTGACGGGCGCGGGCGATGCGCTCGATTTCCGAGGCCATCTGCTGAAATTCGCTGTCGATCATCAGGCGCTGCACGGAATCATAGGTGCCGGTGGACGCCTGCTCGGCCAGTTCCTTCATGCGTATCAGTTTTTCGTCAATGACGCCGAGCGCGCCGTCGGCGGTCTGGATAAGGGAAATGGCGTCGTTGGCGTTGTTGACGCCCTGATGCAGCGAGGCCGCGTCGGCCCGCATGAGTCGCGGACGGCCAGACCCGCGGCGTCGTCGGCCGCCTGCTCCACGCGCAGGCCGGAGGAAAGACGGCGCACGGAATCGCTGAGGCGGGCATAATGCGCGGCAAGGTGGCGGCTGGTGGAATCCGCCATGAGATTATGATGCAGAGAAAGGGTCATGTATTGCTCTCAGGCCCGGGGAGGAGGGCCGGGGTGGGTTATCGGTATGGCCGGGAAACAGCTTTCTTCCGTTTTATCGGCACGTCTTTTGAAGTCTGTAGCCCCGGCAACGCAAAACGCCCCGCTGTATCTGTGACAGCGGGGCGTTTGGGAGTGTCAGAGACGGAATAGCGTCTGTTTTTTCGATGGTATCAGTGTCTGCCGCCATGCTGCAGGCGATCCCGCAAAATGATGGCGGCAAGGTTGATGCCGAGCACCAGCACGATAAGGACAAGCCCCGTACCGTATTGCAGCGGGCGGGTCTTTTCGATTTCCGTGCCTGCGGTTGCCAGCACGTACATATGATAGGGCAGAGACATGACCGGACTCAGCAGGGAATCGGGCAGTTTGGGCGTAAAGAAGACGGCGGCCGTAAACATGATGGCCGCCGTCTCTCCGGCGGCGCGGGCCACGGCAAGAATGGCCCCCGTCAGCATGCCGGGCAGGGCGCAGGGCAGCACCACGCGGGCAATGGTCTGCGATTTGGATGCCCCCAGTCCGAGAGAGGCTTCGCGGTAGGCATCCGGCACGGAACGGAGCGCCTCTTCCGCCGTGCTGATGATGACGGGCAGGGTCAGTACCGCCAGCGTGAGAATGCCGGAAAGCAGCGATACGCCGAGCCCGCAGAAGGTGACGAAAAAGGACAGGCCGAAAAGACCGAAGATGACCGACGGCACGCCCGCAAGGTTGTTGACGCCCAGGCGGACCCAGGAGGCAAAGCGGCTGCGTCCGGCGTATTCGTGCAGGTAGACGGCGGAGCCCACGCCCAGCGGAAAGGAAATGCAGAGGGAGCCCAGCGCCAGCAGGGCCGTGCCGATGATGCAGGGGAAGATGCCGCCCTCGGTCATCATGTTGCGGGGGGGCTCCGTCAGAAAATTCCAGGAGAGCGCGGGCAGGCCCTGCGCCACGAGAAAGATGCAGATACCGACCAGGGCCAGAACATTGACGGCGGCCGTTGCCCGCAGCAGCCCGAACATGAGGCCCTGCACAAGAAGACGGCGCGCGGGAGACGTTTCCATGGATGCGTGCATGCGATATGCCTTTCAAAAAATCCGTTACAGCCCCGAAGAGCCTGCCATGCGGTGTTTTTCCGCGATGCGGGAAGCCACAATGTTGAATGCCAGCGTCAGCAGAAAGAGCACGATGCCGATGGCAAAGAGGGCGTGATAATGCTCGCTGCGGAAGGGGGTTTCCGCCATTTCCGCCGCGATGGAGGCGGGCATGGGGCGCACCGGATCGAGCAGGGATTCCGGCAGCATGGCCGCGCCGCCCGCGACCATGAGCACGACCATGGTTTCCCCGATGGCGCGCGACATGCCGAGCATGACGGCCGTGCCGATGCCGGAAAGGGCGGCAGGCACGACAACGCGGTAAATGGTCTGCCAGCGGGTGGCCCCGAGAGCCAGAGAGGCTTCGCGCAGGGAGCGGGGCACGGCATGGAGCGCATCTTCAGAGACGGAGCAGATGGTCGGCACGCTCATGATGGCCAGAACAAGGGCCGCGTTGAGCAGGTTCAGACCGGAAGCCGCCCCAAGGTAGTCCTGCAGAAAGGGAGCGACCACGACCATGCCGAGAAAGCCGAGAACCACGGAGGGCAGGGCCGCCAGCAGTTCCACAAAGGGCTTGATGATACGGCGCGCCGCCGGGGGCGCAAGCTCGTTGAGATACACGGCGGTCATGACGCCCAGAGGGACGGCCAGCAGGGAAGAAAGCGCCGTTACGGCCAGCGAGGCGACAAGCAGCGGGAAAATGCCGAACAGGCCGGGATCTTCGGTGGGATACCACAGCATGCCGCCCAGAAAATCCAGCGGGGAATGCGTGCTGAACAGGGGCAGGCCTTCCAGAAAGAGAAAAAGCACAATGCCTGCCAGCGCCAGCAGGGAGCTGCCGGCCACGGCTGCCAGCAGGTAGCGGATACAGTCTTCTTTGCCCAATCGCATGCGGCTGTCCTTGGCTAGGGAAATGGTGAGGGAGACAAATCAATGCAGACAGAGGGCGGCGCGGCGGAGCTGTCCTTTCAGGAAGAAGCCCGCCTGTAACGACAGACGTTTCAGGGCCTTTTCAGTTTGAAAGGCTTTGTGCTTCAAACCATGCGGCCTGTTGCTTCGCGGCAAGGGGCGCGGGGGAAAGCGGCGCCTTCCCCCGCAGCGTGTCCGTCTTTACTTACCTGGCAATCGGTACGAAGCCCACTTCGCGGACGTCCTTCTGCCCCTTGTCCTGGGCAAGCAGATAGTCCACAAAGAGCTTGGCATCACCGGCGGGAGCGCCGTTGGTGAAGATGTAAAGTTCGCGGGCAATGGGCCACTGACGGGACAGCGCCGTGTCGGCGGAAGCCTTGACGCCGTTGACGCTCAGGCCCTTGACGGTGCTGTTGAGGTAGCCGAGGCCAAGATAGCCGATGGCGTTGCGGTTCTTGGCGACGGCCTGGGACACGGCCCCGTTGGAAGCCTGCATGAGGGCGGCGGGGGTGACGCGGGCCTTCTTCATGATCAGTTCGTGCCAGCTTTCAAAGGTGCCGGAGGAAGTGTCGCGGGAGATGACAACAATTTTGGCGTCGTCGCCGCCCACATCCTTCCAGTTCTTGATCTTGCCGGCGTAGATGTCGGCAAGCTGCTGCACGGTGAGGTTGCCGACCTTGTTGTCGGGATGCACAACGGGAACGATGGCGTCCACGGCAATGGCGGTGCGCTGCGGGGTCACGCCGTTCTTTTCGGCGGCGGTCTTTTCCTTGGCCTGAATGTCGCGGCTGCTCATGGCAATGTCGCACTGCTTTTCGATCAGCGCCTTGATGCCGTTGCCGGAACCGCCGCCGGAGATGCTCAGATGCACGGTGGGATGCGAGGCCATGAAGGCCTCGCCGGCTTTCTGCACGACGGGCAGCACCGTGGTGGAACCGTTGATGGTCAGGTCGCCGGCGGCGACAGGGGCGGCCAGACTGACAGCCGTTACGGCGGCGGCACACAGCAGAGCAAATTTCATGGTAAACTCCTTATGTAAGGAAAAGGTGTTGTCGAGAGGGGAAATTCCTTTCGCGAATCCCTTATTGCGGCGGGATGTGACGGTTGTGTGACGGCAGAAAGAAAAGACGACGACATCCTGCCGCGCTGTCATTCCTGTATATTTTTCCACATGTTGCGCCGTCGGGCCTCAATTTTACGGCCCGGGCGGGGCTTGTCACGCTATTGTCACATTTTCGTCCCGTGCATGTCGCTCGAAAAGGGTGAAGTGTGCCTGTCCCGAAGAGGAATGAGGTCATGGACAAGAAAAAGATTCTCGTTGTGGAAGATGAAGCCGATATCCGCGAACTGCTGCGCTACCATCTGGAGCGGGAAGGCTTTGACGTGCTGGAAGCCGGGGACGGTCCCGCCGGGCTGGCGCTGGCCCGCACGGAGCAGCCCGCGCTGATGCTGCTGGATGTGATGCTTCCGGGAATGGACGGCTTTGACGTGCTGCGCGGTCTGGCCACGGAAAACGGCCCGCTCGTGCCGGTGCTGCTGCTGACGGCGCGCGGCGAGGAAGTGGATCGCGTGGTCGGGCTGACGCTGGGAGCCGACGACTATGTGGTGAAGCCGTTCAGCGTGCGGGAGCTGATGCTGCGCGTCAAGGCCATTCTGCGGCGGCAGGAGCGGGCCAGAAGCGGCGCGGTGCTGCGTCATCACGGCATTGCGCTGGATGCGGAGCGCCATCGCGCCACGGTCAACGGCGAAAGTCTGGCTCTGACGGCGACGGAGTTTCGTCTGCTGGAGGATCTGCTGCGTCACAGCGGCGCGGTGCGCACGCGCGAACAGCTGCTCAATACCGTCTGGGGCTATTCCTTCGAGGGCTACGCCCGCACGGTGGACACGCATGTGCGCCGCCTGCGCGCCAAGCTGGGCGCGGCGTCGGACGTTGTCGAGACGGTCCGCGGCGTGGGCTATCGGTTAAAGGAAGACTGAGTTCTGCGGCGCGCGGGGGGTAGCGTCCCTTGCGCGGCGGCAGACAAAAAATATCCGGGAACGCCGGGCCGGAGTCCGGCAGACGCCGCCGGCGGCGGAGGAAAACATGGTATACGGAAGAGGGCTGTCATTCCGGGCCCGCGTGTTCTGGGCGATTTTTCTTGTGGGCCTGCTGTCGGTCAGTCTGAGCCTGTTCTACGCCAGAATGCTGCTGGGAGAAAAGCAGATGAGCTCGGCGCAGGAGGAACTGCTGCGCGAATGCCGCATGGCTGCTTCCCTGTATGCGGCGCAGGCCGACGACGGCAAGGACGTGCATGCGCTGCTGCAGCTGCTGGGGCATGCCAAGGCGCGCGTGTCGCTGGTGGATGCTTCCGGAGCTGTGCGCGCCGAATCCAGCGCCAGCCTTGACGAGCGGACGCTGGACAATCACAACGACCGGCCGGAAATCATACAGGCCCGGGCGCAGGGGGACGGCTATGCCGTGCGGGAAAGCGGCAGCCTGAGCGAACCCTTCGCCTATGCGGCCCATTTGCTGCCCGACGGCTCCGTGCTGCGTCTGGCCGTGCCGCTGGGCGATCTGCTGGACGACATAGACAGTCAGCTGAGCGTGCTTTCCCGACTGGCCGTGGCGGCGCTGCTGCTGTCGGCGGTGCTGGCCGTCCTGATTTCCGGGGCTCTGCGGCGTTCGGTGGATCATATGGTCAACGCCGTGACGGCCATTGCCCGGGGCAATTTCCATCGCCGCCTGCGCAATGTGCCGGGCAAGGAATTTGCCCCGCTGGCCGAGGCCGTCAACGCCATGGCCCACAATATCGAGGAGCAGATCGGCTATGCGGCGGATCAGGCCGCCCAGCTGGAAAGCGTGCTGACCATCATGGGCGACGGCGTGCTGGTGCTGGACAGACAGGGCAATGTGCGGCGGGTCAATCGCGCGCTGGGGCGGGTTTTTCCCGAGGTTTCCCGGGCGCTGGGGCAGCCGCTGATCAAGTGCATTCCCGTGCCCTGTCTTCAGAATGCCGTGGAAACCCTCCTTTCTTCCTCCTCTTCTGATACGCAGGCGGTCATGCATCTGCCGCTGGAGCTGCCGTCCGGGCAGAATTTCTCCGTGCGTCTGGCGCGTGCCGACGACGTGGATGTGCGCGTGGGCGTGGTGGCCGTGTTCCACGACATTACCGAGTTCATGCGGCTGGAACGGGTGCGCCGGGACTTTGTGGCCAATGTGTCTCACGAGCTGCGCACGCCGCTGACGGCCATACAGGGCTACGCGGAAACGCTGATGGAAGTGGAGGACGCCAGCCAGTGCCGCCATTTTGCGGAGATCATCCACAAGCACGGCAGCTATCTTTCCGCCATGATGAAGGATTTGCTGGCGCTGGCGCGGCTTGAGAGCGAAGACGGCGTTCTGCAGCTTGCGCCGACGCCGGCGGAGGAAATCGTGACGCAGGCGCAGACCATCTGTGCCGAAGTCTGCTCCAGGCGCAAGGTCAGCCTTGCCGTGGATATCCCCGCCGGGCTGGAGGTTCTGGCCCATGACGAAAGTCTGGGCATGGTGTTCCGCAATATCTTTGAAAATGCCTGCCGCTTCTCTCCCGAAAACGGCACGGTGCGCGTAAGCGTCCGGCAGGAGGGGGCCATCGTCATCTTCCGCGTGGTTGATGACGGGCCCGGCATTGCTCCCGAACATCTGGAACGCATTTTTGAACGCTTCTATCGCGTGGAGGCCCATCGCGGGCAGCAGAGCACGGGGCTGGGGCTGGCCATCTGCAAACATGTGGTGGAGCGGCATGGCGGCCGCATCTGGGCGGAAAGCCCCGCGCAGGACGGCAGCACGGCCATTGTCTTTACCCTTGCGGCGGCGCATGGCGGGGACGAGGACTCCTCCGCGCCGGTCGCGGAGAATCCCGGTCGCGCAGGCGACGCCGATGGAGTCGATGCATGAGCATTACAATGAAGGCGCAGGATGTGAGCGTTTTTTACGGCGATCACAAAGCCCTGCACAATGTGAATCTGTCCTTTGAAAGCGGCAAGGTAACGGCCCTCATCGGTCCGTCGGGCTGCGGCAAGTCAACCTTTCTGCGCTGCCTCAACCGCATGAACGACCTTGTGCCCAACGCTCGCGTGGAAGGGGTGATCGAGCTGGACGGCGAAAATATCAATGCCCCGACCGCCAATGTGGCCTCGCTGCGGCGTCGGGTGGGCATGGTGTTTCAGAAGCCCAATCCCTTCCCCAAGAGCATTTTTGAGAATGTGGCCTACGGACTGCGCGTCAACGGCATGAAGGACGAAAACGCCATTGCCGAGCGCGTGGAAGTCGCCCTGACCCGCGCGGCTCTGTTCAACGAAGTCAAGGACCGGCTGTATTCCTCGGCGCTGGGCCTTTCCGGCGGGCAGCAGCAGCGTCTGTGCATTGCCCGCGCGCTGGCCGTGGAACCGGAAGTGCTGCTGATGGACGAACCCGCCAGCGCCCTTGACCCCATAGCTACGCGCCATGTGGAAGAAAGCGTCATGGAACTGAAAAGCGGTCTGACCATCGTCATCGTGACGCACAGCATGCAGCAGGCCGCGCGCATCTCCGATGAAACGGCCTTCTTTTATATGGGCAAACTCATTGAGCATGGCGAGACGGACGTTATCTTCACCCGTCCCGCCCAGAAGCAAACCGAAGATTACATCACAGGCAGGTTCGGCTAATGGAAAGCGTTTTTGAGGATTCTTCGCGGCAGATGCTGGCGACCCTGCGCACGCGTCTGCTTGTCATGTTCGCCCATGTGGGCATCGCTTTGGACGAAAGCGGCAAGGCGCTGGCGCAGGATGACGCCGCCCGCGCGCTGGCCGTGCAGGAAGGCGACGCCGTCATCGACGATCTGGAAAACGAAATAGACGAACTCTGTCTGCGGGTCATGGCGCGTCTGCAGCCGGTGGCCGGAGATTTGCGTTTTGTCGTGGCCGCCCTGCGCATGGTCGTGGATCTGGAGCGCATCGGCGACGAGGCTGCCGCCATTGCCGAGCGCGTGCTCCTGCTGCACGAGCTGCCCATCAATGAGGAAGACATGCGCCGCCTGCGGGAAATGTTCGCTCAGGCCCGCGCCGCCTACGCGCAGGCTTCCGACGCCTTCCGCGAGGAAGACGCTCAGGCGGCCCTTAATCTGCGCGCCGACGAAGACGACGCCCTGCAGGCGGAAGTAGCCCTGCTTCAGGCCCTGATGCCCATGCCGGGCGAGGACGGGAGAGTTTCCGGCGATCCGCGCGCGGCCATCCATGCCATGCTGATTGTCCGCTCCCTGACGCGCATCTGGAGGCGTTCCGCCAATATTGCGGAGCAGATCTACTTCATGCGTCACGGCGCCAGCCTCAAGCACGGGCGGGTAAAGTAAGGGGCTCTCCCCTGTTCCTGCCAAGGCCTGTTAACACTAAATGGTTCTTCCGGGGGGAAGGAAACCCCCTTGGCTAGCGCGCAAGGGGCGTTTCCTTCCCCCCAGGCCCCCCATCCTTCCCCCAACGCGCTTTTTCAGAGGGGGCAGGAGCTTCCGACATTTCGATTTATTTGAGAAACGCAGTTTTTTTGTTCACTTTGGGCCGGGCGGCGCTGTGCCGCCGCCTCGCGTTTCACCTTTTTAAAGTTGAAACGCTCAAAAACGGCGACCGCATGACTGTATGCGGTCGCCGTTTTTGTGTGGTCGTTGCTGCGGAAAGCGTTTTCCCGGCAACGGCCGGGGTATGGCGGCAATGTCTGTGTGCGGTATGCTGATGCAGGGGGACCGTACCTGACGGGGCGGCCCCCCTCTGCCGTCTTTTTGCATCGGGCAAGCGGACAAATCCCGGTGCGGTCGACGGCAAATTTTTGTTTTGCAAAATATTTTTGTGGCCGGAACGCTGCACGCGGTGTCGGTAGTTTCGCGTTTACGGCGCTGTTGTTGTCGTCAGAGCGCGGGGCTGGACAAAGGGCATATGCGAGCCGGTAATCAGCCAGCCTTCGGCACGGGCCTGCCGGAGCATGTCCGTGCGCTTCTGTGCGGCCGCGGCCGGGTCCATGTCATAGTCGGAAGACAGGGAGGGCATATCCGCCTGGACGGCGAAGGCATGGAGCAGATCGGCCCAGAACACAAACGTTTTGTTGTCTCCCGTTACCCTGATGCCTATATGCCCGGGGGTATGTCCGGCTTCGTCCACGGCCTGAATGCCGGGGAGTTCCTTCCAGATATCCGTTCCCGGCTCAATGCCGGAGACGCGATCGCCATACTCGCGCAGGATGATGTCCATCTCCTGAAATATTTTGCGCGCGCCTTCGGAAGCCGCCGCCCGGTTGGCGGGATTTGTCCAGTAGGCAAGCTCCTTGCGGGAAAAGAGAATTTTCGCTTTGGGGAAACTCGGTTGCCCCTCCCGGAGCAGACCGCCGACGTGGTCGCTGTGCGCATGGGTAAGAACGACATGCGTGATGTCTTCCGGCGTAATGCCCGCATGCCGCAGGGCCGCATCCAGTTCCGGCCCTGTCCAGACAAAACCCGTATCCACCAGAGCGACGATGCCGTTGCCGCGCAGCAACAGCACGTTCAGGAAATTGCGGATGTTTCCTTCGGGATAGGCGCGGGTGATTGCGGCGCGCTGGGCTTCCGTGCCCGGCTGGAGAATGGCGGCTTTCAAATCCTTTTCCACAAGGGAAAGCACCTGTATCTGCGCGGAACCCAGAGAAAATTCGTAATATGGGGCCTCTTTGCCCGAGGCAGGGATCGCGGAAAGAGCCAGCATGGCAACTCCCAGAAATAACGCGGCATATTTTTTCATGGGGACCTCCTTGCTCATGGAGCATGTTCAGTACGGCCTGGCGTTTTGCGGAAAAGCGCGGTTTTTCCGCTCAGTTCCGGTCGGGCGGCGTTGTTCCGCCGAAAACAACGTAATGCCGAAGGCGTGCCTGTTCAATGGCTGTACAGCCTGCGCCGCCGGCGGGAGGCCGGGGAAAGGCGAAGCGCGGGGGAGGCCCTGCCGTTTTTTAGAGCAATTTCAGTTTGAAATGCTTCGCATTTCAAACCATACGGCCTGTCGTTTCGCGGAAAAAACGCGGTTTTTCCGCTCACTTCGGGCCGGGCGGCGCTGTGCCGCCTCGCGTTTTGCCTTCACTGTGCGCGGGTTTGGGGGAGGATGGGGGAGTTTGAGG
>DXFI01000043.1 GCA_019114565.1 Candidatus Desulfovibrio intestinigallinarum
CCCCAACGCGCTTTATTCGGGAGGATGCAGCACTGCGGAGACGCAAGCGCTTTCCAGCCGGCAACCGTCCCCCGGTAACGCAGGCGGGCTGCCCTCTGACGAACTCCAGAGCGTTTCAACTTTGAAAAAAGTGAAACGCGAGGCGGCGGCACAGCGCCGCCCGGCCCGAAGTGAGCGGAAAAACCGCGCTTTTTCCGCGAAACGACAGGCCGTATGGTTTGGAATGCGAAGCATTTCAAACTGAAAATGCTCCAGGTATCCGCGCATACGGGAAAGAGCCCGCCAAATGGCGGGCTCTTTCTCGTATGCGGCAGAAAAATCTTATCCGGCCCTCACAACAGGAACGCCGAGCCAGACAAGAGCAGAAAAAACTTGACCGGAGCGGGAACGTATGCTAGAAGCTGAAGTTCGTAAAAGCGTATTTCGCCCGCACAGCGCGGGCCACCATAGAGCATTTTGTCTCGCAATGGATTGAAATGCTCTGGCATGAGCTGATGCCTCGACCACCTCGGTCACGAGCGTCGCCGGGCATTTCAACCGCAAGATTTTTTTCTGGAGGAAGATCGTGGCTAACCATAAGTCCGCCATCAAGCGTCACAAGCAGAGCCAGAAGCGCGCCGCCATCAACCGCGCCGCCCGTACCCGCGTCAAGAATGCCATCAAGGCTGTTCGCGCCGCCGTCACCGCCGGCGACAAGGCTCAGGCCAACACCGCCCTGAGCGCCGCCGCTTCCGTGCTGGCCAAGGCCGCCGGCAAGGGCTCCATCCACTGGAAGAAGGCCGCCCGCAAGGTGTCCCGTCTGGCTCGCGCCGTCAACGCCGTCGAAGCCTAGTTCCCGAAAAAATATTTAAAAATTCTTCTTGACAGGTGAAAGCATCTCGACTAGAAGAACCTTCATGCGCTCGTAGCTCAGCTGGATAGAGCAACAGGCTACGAACCTGTAGGCCAGGAGTTCGAATCTCTTCGGGCGCACCATTTTTCAAAAACCTCCGTTTCTGCGGAGGTTTTTTGTTTTCAGAGCATTTCCTTTGAAAAAGCAGAATCCGAGGCGCGGCACAGCGCCGCCCGGCCCAAAGTGAGCGGAAAAACCGCGCTTTTTCCGCGGAACGACAGGCCGTATGGTTTGAAATGCGAAGCATTTCAAACTGAAAATGCTCTAAAAGAAATAAAACATCATTACATGTTACAAAAAAGTCCATCTTTCCCCGTCAGACCCGGTGTGCGGGTTTTGGGGAGGATGGGGGAGTTTGAGGGGGAAGGAACCCCTTTTTGCCGCGAGCAGCGACCCAACGGGCGGCCGCAGGCCGTGTCCGTCAGGCGACGCAGGAGCCTTACGGACATCGACAGCAGAGCAAAGGGGTTCCTTCCCCCTCAAGGTAAAAAGCCTGAAAAGCTCCGGAAAACGCCTCGTCCCGCCCTTCCTTTCCCCCGCAAAATACACTACAATGTTTTCAGGAATCGCCTTACAGGCCCGTCGTAAGCAGCGTGAAACGCATTCCCCGGCGGCATGCGGCGTAAATGCGCCCGCATAACCTTCCCGCAGAAATGCGCGCTGCGTATCGTCCGTCGGCCTGTTCATCCGCTGATTCCGTATAGAGCGTTTTAGCTTTGAAAAAGGTAAAACGCGAGGCGGCGGCACAGCGCCGCCCGGCCCAAAGTGAGCGGAAAAACCGTGCTTTTTCCGCGAAACGACAGGCCGTATGGTTTGAAATGCGAAGCATTTCAAACTGAAAATGCTCTCATTGCAACCACAGTACAGGAGAGAACCATGCGCTTCGGTCACACCTGACGACATGCTCTGCTTCATGGAATGGAGCTCGCACGGCAGACGCGCCCGGCATGGTTCTTTACGCCCCGTCCCTTCCCGGAACGGCCCGTCATATTCCTAAGACGATACCCGCCGATCTTCCCGGCCCGCGGACAGCGATCCTAACCCCATCCCGCCGCGTCCCCCGTCGTGCGCAGCACGGCATTTTTGCCGCCGCACCCTGTTGGAGGACGTATGAGAACCGGAACCAACCTCTTTGCCACAACCGGTGGCATCATCCTTGTGGGCCTTGCGCTCGGCGCGCTGGCCGTCTTTCTGCAACTTCAGGGCAATCCCGGCAACATGGGTATCTGTGTTGCCTGCTTCAACCGCGACATTGCGGGGGCTCTGGGCCTGCATCGTGCGCCCATTGTTCAGTATCTGCGCCCGGAAATCATCGGCATGGGACTGGGCGCGTTTGCCGCCGCCCTGCTTTCGGGCGAATTTCGCGCCCGCGGCGGTTCGGCCCCCTTTGTCCGCTTTCTGCTGGGCATGATTGCCGCCATCGGTGCTCTCGTCTTTCTCGGCTGCCCCTGGCGCGTCATTATGCGTCTTGCCGGCGGCGACGGCAACGCCCTCTTCGGCCTTGCGGGTCTGATCTGCGGCGTCGGCATCGGCACCATCTTTTTCCGTCAGGGCTTCTCCCTTGGCCGCAGCCAGAAGCAGAGCCCCGTCGCCGGTCTGGCCCTGCCTCTTGTGCTTCTCGGCCTGCTGGCGCTGGCCCTGACCCATCAGCCCATTGCCGGTCAGCCCAGTAACGGCAGCGTCTTTACCTCCGTCAGCGGCCCCGGCTCGGCGCATGCGCCCCTGCTCATCTCGCTGGCCGCCGGTCTTGCCGTGGGCTTCATGGCACAGCGCAGCCGCTTCTGCACTATGGGCGCCATCCGCGACGTGATTCTGTTCCGTCAATGGCATCTGGCGCTGGGTCTGCTGGCCATGCTCGGCATGGCGCTGGCCCTCAACGCCGTCTTCGGCGGCTTCAAGCCCGGCTTCACCGGGCAGCCCATCGCCCATACCGAAAGCCTCTGGAACTTCCTCGGCATGGTCACGGCCGGTCTGGCCTTTGCCCTTGCCGGCGGCTGCCCCGGCCGTCAGCTCTTCATGGCCGGAGAAGGCGACAACGACGCCGCCATCTTCGTTGCCGGTCTGCTGATTGGCGCGGCCTTTGCCCACAATTTCGGCATGGCCTCCAGCGGCGCGGGCATCGGCCCCAACGGCGCTGCCGCCGCCATCGGCGGTCTGGTCATCTGTCTGATTATCGGCGTTTTCAACTGCAAGCGAGGTGCCTGATGTCCACTCCCCAGACCATTGATGCCAGCGGCCTTTCCTGCCCTCAGCCCGTGCTGCTCTTTCTCCAGGCCGTCAAGGCCGCTCCCGACGGCGAATTCATCGTCATTGTGGACAATGAAGCCAGCCGCGAAAATGTGAGCCGGGCAGCGCGCACCCGCGGCTTTACCGTGGAACCGCAGGATATGGACGGCGGCCTCTGCCGTCTTGCCATTCATAAATAGAGCGTTTTACCTTTGAAAAAGGTGAAACGCGAGGCGGCGGCACAGCGCCGCCCGGCCCAAAGTGAGCGGAAAAACTGCGCTTTTTCCGCGAAGCGACAGGCCGTATGGTTTGAAATGCGAAGCATTTCAAACTGAACATGCTCCAGAGCGTTTTACCTTTGAAAAAGGTGAAACGCGAGGCGGCGGCACAGCGCCGCCCGGCCCAAAGTGAGCGGAAAAACCACGCTTTTTCCGCGAAACGACAGGCCGTATGGTTTGAAATGCGAAGCATTTCAAACTAAAAATGCTCTAACTGACAAGGCCGGGGGAAACCTCCCCCGGCCCGGACATGCCATGTTCAAGACGCTTCTTTCCCGCCTGCGCCGCGCGCCCGCGCCGGACAAGGCCGCGCCCGCCGCGGTTTCCGACAGGGGCTTCTTTGTCTTTGCCCATACCGGCGACGTTATCCGAGCGGAAAAGACCCTGCGCGCCCGCGGCTTTGACGTGGAAGTCAAGGGCCCGCCGCCGCAGCTCCGCACGGGCTGCGACATGGTTGTGCTCTTTCCGCTTCTGCGTCAGGCCGCCGCGCTGGAATGCCTGCGCGCCGCCGGTCTGGAGCCGGAGCAGACCGTCACGGCCCATGACGTGCTGCTGGAGCCCGTCGCCCTCTTTCAGAGTCGCCGCTGGGATCACTGGCTCATGGTCCGCGCCGCCAATATGAAAATAACGCTGGACACCCGCACACGCCGCATCGTCAACATTTCCGGCGGCGGCTGTCCGGACGTGCCGTGGCTGGCCCACAAGCTGTGCGGCCTGACGCTGGACGAAGCCCCGGAGCCCAATTCGCTGGGGCAGACGCTCTGTTGCTACAGCCTGCAAAAGGCCTTTGAAGAGGCCAGGAGACAACTCGCATGTGGATCATAGTCGGCAGTCTGCCCGATCCCGACTTCGCCCTCTGCACGCCGCAAGACGCCCCCACGCCCGCCGCCGCCATCGAGAACGACAGCCTTGTGCTCCGCGACGGTCGTGCGGTCCCCGTCGAACGCGGCACGGCTGCCCTTGCCGCCGCCTGTATCGCCGCCTGTACGGCCCTGCGGCTGTCGCCGCCGGAACTGGCTCTGGCGGGAGACACCGGCTCCGGCGACGGCAGCCGCGCCCTGTACGCCATGCTGACGGATCGTCTTGCCGCATTGCGCCCGCAGGGCATCATCTTTCACTATCTTTTCCCGGACGTGGACTGGCACAACCGCGTGCTCATGGCCGCGCAGGCCCTCGCGCCGCGCCCCCTGCTGCTGGCCGATGCGGGTTTCATGTACGTGGCCAAGATGAGCGGCTATGCCGCTGAATATGACCTCTTTACGCCCGATGTCGGCGAGCTGGCCTTTCTGGCCGACGAGAAAGCCCCGCATCCCTTCTACACGCGCGGCTTTCTCCTCCAGAACGATCACGATATTCCGCCGCTGCTGGAACGCATCCGCGCCAACGGCCAGTCCCCCCGGCATCTGCTCGTCAAGGGACAGGCCGACCATATCGTGGAAAACGGCGTCGTCATCGCCACCGTGGACGAGCCGTCGGAACCCGCTATGGAATGCATCGGCGGCACCGGCGACATTGTAGCCGGGCTGGTAACGGCTTTTGCCATGCACGGTCTGCCGCTGGGCAAGGCCGCGCTTGCGGCCGCCCGCGCCGCCCGCCTGCTCGCCCGCCGCTGCCGTCCCCGGCCCGATACGCAGGCAGGCGAACTGATCCGCGCCCTTCCCGATACCCTGTCCGAATATCTGCCGCTTTTGCTGCAATAAAATAGCGGGGGGAAGGGAAACCCCTCATCTCTGCTGTCGATGCCCGTAGCTTCCTTCGTCGCAACGGGCACGGCCTGCGGCCGCCATCCGGTCGCTGCTGGCGCGAGAGGGGTTTCCCTTCCCCCCGAGCCCCCCA
>DXFI01000044.1 GCA_019114565.1 Candidatus Desulfovibrio intestinigallinarum
TTTGAGGGGGAAGAAACCCCTTTTTGCCGCGAGCAGCGACCCAACGGGCGGCCGAAGGCCGTGTCCGTTAGGCGACGCAGGAGCCTTACGGACATCGACAGCAGAGCAAAGGGGTTTCTTCCCCCTCAAAACAAAAGGTAATGAGTCCTGAGCCTAAAACGCCCTACAGAACCGACGCGCGCGCCGCGGCTTCGTCCGCCTCCCGTGTCTTGGCCTGCGCGGCCAGCGCCCGGGACAGCAGCCGCCAGCCCTCGGCGCATTCGTGCTGCAAGAGGCTGCGCCGTGCCAGCGCCTCCGCCACGGCGGGATCGTTGCCGCCTTCCAGATAGAGATCGGCCAGCATGCGCATGGTTGCGTCGTCATGAGGATTGCGCAGCAGGGCGTCATGCAGCATTTCGCGCGCCTCCCCGCCCTTGCGCTGCCGGGCCACAAGCCGGGCAAGACAGCGCCGCGCCACATTGGAGGACTCGCCGTCCCGCTGTTCGCGCAGTTCCTCGATGGCTGCGGCCTGCTCATAGTATTTCTGGGCATCCGAGCGCCGCCCCGCCTCCTCGCAGAGCTGTCCCAGACGCAGATGGGCATAGAGATGTTCCGGCGCATCGGCAATGCACTGCCGGAAATACTCGGCCGCAGCCTTGCGATCCTCCAGCTGGAGGCAGACCGTCCCCAGATTGTAGCGCGTCTGCACGGCCTGTTCCACGGAAGAGGCCCGTTGCAGCGCCTCCCCGAAATAGCGGCGGGCCTCGTTATGCCGCCCCAGCGCCGCATAGCAGGTTCCCAGAGAATTCCAGGCAAGGACGTTTTCCTGATCGGCCAGCAGGGCCAGCTTATATTCCTCGATGGCGCCGAAAACATCGCCGAGGCTGTAGCGTTTGTCGGCGCTGATATTGAGCGCCAGAGAATTGCAGACGCCCACATGCGGCGCGGGCAGAAGCTGAGCATACTCCAGAGCCTTGAGCGCGCATTCCGGCGCTTCCGCCTTGCGGAACTGCAAAAAGGGATGGCCCGCAATGCCCGCGGCCACGGCGATGCCCCGCGCCTCCAGCTCCGTGCAGAGCGCCGCCCAATGCGGCGCAAGCGCCTCCGCCTCCGCGCCGGGATGATAGAATATGAGGGCGTTGCTGCCGTACTGCCCGGCAAGCACCCGTTCGCCGCTCAGCGCGGGCGCGGCCTTCCAGGCATCAATCAGGGGGGCAAGGGGGTCATCCTCTCCGGCGTCCGGTTCCCGGCGCAAAATGGTCAGCGCAAAATGTTCGTCCCGTTCCCGCTCCAGCGCAAAACGCCGCAGGAATACGCCGTGGCTGCAGATGCCGCGCGCATCTTCGGCCCCTTCGCCTTCGGCATCGTCCGTCTGTGCCTGCCGCTGCGCGCCGCTCTCCTCGCTGAGCAGGGCCAGCGCGTCCCCTTCGCTCAGAGGCACGGCCGCATCGGCAAGATGCAGCGTTTCCGCAACGGCATCCTGTTCCGTCACCTGCAACAGGACAATCTCGCCCTTGTAGCGTCCCTGCGTGCCTCCTTCCCATACGGAAAAACGCTGCCCTTCGCGGGCCTTGGCCCGTTTTCCGAGACTGACACGCACGCGTCCCAGCGGCAGAACCTGCACCACGCTGCCGCCTTCCTGAAGGATGCGCGCAAAGGACATGACCGCCCCCGCGCCCCCGCGCCGGGAGGCCACGCGGGCCGCAAGACGCGCCCGTTCCATAAGGCGGCGCGCCTGTTCGGACATATCCAGCGCAAATTCCCCGCCCGCCATATCCTGCGGGTAAACGGCATAGCCGACGCTGACCACGGGCCGCACGCTTCGCCCGGACAGAGGTTCCTGCAGACACACGCCGGAAAGACGCGCCAGCACCGCTTCCGCCAGCTGACGGCAGACGCCGCGCCCGCTGACGGCGGGCAGCAGGGCCGCAATGCCGAAACGTCCCACCCGGGCCGCGCAGGCTTCGGGAGGCACTTCCCGGGCAAAGGCCTGCGCCGCCTGCGCCATCAGCGCATCGGAAAAACAGAAGCCGGATTCGGCGGCCACGGCGCGCCCGTTATCCACCCGGACAAGCACCAGCCCCATGCACAGGCGGTGCAGCGGCACGTTTTCCTCTTCCGCGCAGGGGCGGGCCAGCTGTGCGCGCACGCGCGCGGCCTCGGCCTCCATGACGCCGTACAGCACGTCTTCCGTCGCCAGCCCCGTCACCCGGTCGCGGCAGCACAGTTTGACCCGCTGCAGGAGCTCCAGGCAGATCTGCGCCAGCGAGGACAGCACGGGCAGCAGCGGACGCACCTCGCGTGCCCGCACGCCGTGCAGCATCAGCATGCCCAGCGCGGCCCCGCCATAGCGCAGGGGCAGAAGCAGCTTTCGCTCACGGGGCAGATATTCCGGCTCTTCGGGCAGATCGCCGGTAGGAAAATAGAGCGCGTGTCCGCTGAAAGAAAGAAAATGGCGCAGACGGGATATCAGCAGGGATTCCTGCTCCAGAATATCGGCGCGGGCCAGGGAACACAAACTATTGCAGCCGCCAAGGGAAACTTCCGTGGAAACAAGACAGTCCTTCATGTGTGCAAGTGTAGTGCCGGGGCTGCGAATTGTCTAGATTTTTTCCAGAAACGGGCTTGCCGCGCAGGGCGCTCTGCGCTACCACAACAGGAAGTTACAACGTCGTCGGCAGGAGTCTCCTCCCTGCCGGCGGCATCGCAACCGCGACACAAAGGAGCCCTCATGGCCATAGAAACCTTTCCCCTTGGTCCGCTGCAAACCAACAGCTATCTCGTGCATGCCGACGGCATGGCCGTTGCCGTGGACGTGGGCGGCGATCCGGCCCCCATGCTGGACTTTGCCGCCGGAAAGGGCTTGCGCATTACCGATATTATTCTGACGCACCTGCATTTTGACCATGTGTACGGCGTGGCCGCGCTGGCCGAAGCCACCGGGGCCGCCGTCCATATCCCGGCGCAGGATCGCTGTCTGCTGGATACGGAATCCGGCAAGGGCGGCATCTGGGGTTTTCCGCCCGTCCCGGCCTATGAAGGCAAGGACATTGCCCGCGGCGATCATACGCTGGCCGGCATGAACTGCACCATTCTGGATACTCCCGGGCATACGCCGGGCGGCATCTCCATCTACTTTCCCTCGGAAAATGCCGTCTTCTGCGGCGACGCCCTGTTCCACCGCTCCATCGGGCGCACCGACTTCCCCGGCGGCGATCATGCGCAGCTGCTGCGCTCCATCCGGGAGCGTCTCTTCGCCCTGCCTCCGGAAACCGTCGTCTATCCCGGGCACGGGCCCGTCACGACCATCGGCGACGAGCGCAAGAACAACCCCTTCTGCGGCGATTTTGCGGAATAGCCGTGCCACAGGCCCTGATTCTTGCGGCAAGCCCCCGGCGCAACGGGACGTCGGATCTCATGGCGCAGCTCTTTGCCGAGGGCCTCGAGGAAGGGGGGCTACGCTGCCGCTTTCTGGCTTTGCGCACGCTTCGCATCCGTCCCTGTCTCGGGTGCGGGCAGTGCGCAAGGCCGCCGCACGCCTGTCCGCTGTCCGGCGATGACGCGGAGGCGCTTTTTACGGAGATCATGGCGGCAAAGCTCGTATTCTGGGCCTCGCCCGTTTATTTCTACGGCCTTCCGGCGCACGCCAAGGGCTGCGTGGACCGGGCCCAGCGATTCTGGAGCGATCCGCCTTCCGGGCCTGCGCGTCCGGCCGTAGCCGGACTGGTGGCGGGCCGTCCCAGAGGGGAACAGCTCTTTACCGGCGCAACTCTGGGCCTGCGCTACTTTTTCCCTCTTCTGGGACGCGAACTGTCGGAAACCCGCTGCTGGCGCGGTATGGAAAAACCCGAAGACTGGCAGAAGGAAGAAAACGGCTGTTCCCGTGCCGAAAGCGTGCGCCAATGGGGACTGCAATGGGCACAGCGGCTGACAGAGGACTCCGGCAGGGCGACGCTCTGACGCTGCCGCGTCGTCTTCTCCGCCGCCTGCGGCGCGTGGCTGATCTGCTCGGTTTCAGCGCCCGCCGCTGTCTGCGCTGCGGCGCTGCATTTACTCCCGGCCGGAATGACGGCACGGCGGACGGCCTGCTGTGCGCCGCCTGTCTCGCGCAGCTGCCGCCCATGAAAGGGCCGCGCTGCCGCCGTTGCGCCTTTCCTTTCCCCGACAGCGCCCCCGCGGCTCCCGCGCTGTGCGGCGACTGCCTCCGCGATCCGCCGCCGTGGCAGGGCATGGCCTGCTACGGCCGCTATGAAGGCGTCCTGCGGGACATGCTGCTGGAACTCAAGTTTCACGGCCGCTTTCTTCTTGCCGACGCTCTGGCTCCGCTGCTGCTGAACAGTCTTCTCTGTCTGCCGCTGCCCGACGCGCTGGTCCCCATGCCGCTTCCACTGCCGCGTCTGCGCCGGCGCGGCTACAATCAGGTGCAGGAACTGGCGCTGGCCGCGGGGTATCTTCTGGAACTGCCAGTGCGCCCGGAGCTGCTGCTTCGCCCGTCCTGCGACACGCCGCAATCCCGCCTGCGCGCCAGAGAACGCCGACGCAACCTCCACGGCTCCTTTGTGGCTTCTCCCGACGCGGCCGGGCTGCGCCTCTGGCTGCTGGACGACATCTTCACCACCGGCAGCACGGCCCGCGCGGCCGCGCAGGCTCTGCTCACCGCCGGAGCGCAACGCATCGATCTTGTCACGCTGGCCCGCACGCCCCTGCATCCCGCAGGGCGTTAGGGCGTATTAGCACTATTCGCAGAATATCGGGGGGAAGGGAAACCCCTCATCTCTGCTGTCGATGCCCGTAGCTTCCTTCGTCGCAACGGGCACGGCCTGCGGCCGCCATCCGGTCGCTGCTGGCGCGAGAGGGGTTTCCCTTCCCCCCGAGCCCCCCA
>DXFI01000045.1 GCA_019114565.1 Candidatus Desulfovibrio intestinigallinarum
AGCGCGCTGGGGAAGGGATGGGGGGCTTGGGGGGAAGGGAAAACCCTCTCGCGCGAGCAGAGGGGTTTCCCTTTCCCCCAACTATTTACGAACAGCGGTGTCCCGGCCCTAGCCGCGCGTCAGCTTGCGGAACTTGGGACGGTGGGGGGTATCGGCGTCCTTGCCGAGGCGCTTTTTCCTGTCTTCCTCGTATTCGGAAAAATTGCCTTCAAAGAAGTCCACCTGCGCGTCGTCTTCGAACGCCATGATATGCGTCGCCACGCGGTCAAGGAACCAGCGGTCATGGCTGACCACCAGCACGCAGCCCGCGAAGTTGTCCAACGCGTCTTCCAGGGCGCGCATGGTGTTCACGTCGATATCGTTGGTCGGTTCGTCCAGCAGCAGCACGTTGGCGCCGGATTTGAGCATCCGGGCCAGATGCAGGCGGTTGCGTTCGCCGCCGGAAAGCACGTCCACCTTCTTCTGCTGATCCGCGCCGTGGAAGTTGAAGCGCGTGCAGTAGGCGCGCGCGTTGACGTCGCGGCTGCCCAGACGGATGGTTTCGTGCCCGTCGCTGATCAGTTCGTAGACGGTCTTGCCGGGCGTCAGGGATTCGCGGCCCTGATCCACATAGGCGAACTGCACGGACTCGCCCACGGCAATGCTGCCGCTGTCGGGCTTTTCCGTTCCGGCCAGCATCTTGAAGAGGGTCGTCTTGCCCGCGCCGTTGGGGCCGATGATGCCCACAATGGCCCCGGCGGGGATGACGGCGCTGAAATTGTCCATGAGCTGACGATCACCCATGCTTTTGCTCACGCCCTCAAATTCGATGACCTTCTTGCCGAGGCGCGGTCCCGGCGGGATATAGATTTGCAGATCCGGCGCGCGCTTTTCGCTTTCGTGGGAAAGCATGGCCTCGTAGGCGTTGATGCGGGCCTTGCCCTTGGCATGGCGGCCCTTGGGGGACATGCGAATCCACTCCAGTTCGCGGGCCAGCGTCTTCTGACGCTCGGCCTCGGCCTTTTCCTCATTGGCCAGACGCTTCTGCTTCTGCTCCAGCCAGGAGGAATAATTGCCCTTCCACGGAATGCCCCGGCCGCGATCCAGCTCCAGAATCCAGCCCGCCACATTATCAAGGAAGTAGCGGTCGTGGGTCACGGCGATGACCGTGCCGGGGAAGGTGGAGAGATAACGCTCCAGCCAGGCCACGGACTCGGCGTCAAGATGGTTGGTGGGTTCGTCCAGCAGCAGGATGTCGGGAGCCTGCAGCAGCAGACGGCACAGGGCCACGCGACGGCGCTCGCCGCCGGAAACCTTGTTCACGGGCATGTCGGCAGGCGGGCAGCGCAGGGCGTCCATGGCCATTTCCAGACGGGCGTCCAGATCCCAGACGCCCTTTGCGTCCATTTCTTCCTGGACGCGGGCCTGCTTTTCTATGAGGGCGTCCATTTCTTCCGGCTCCATAGGCTCGGCGAAACGGGCGTTGATGGCCTCGAATTCATCGGCAATGGCCTTGAGGCTGGCCACGCCTTCTTCCACGACTTCGCGCACGGTGCGCGTTTCGCCGGCCAGCGGCTCCTGCTCAAGATAACCGATGGTATAGCCCGGAGCCAGCACGGTCTTGCCGTCAAAGGCGCTGTCGACCCCGGCCAGAATTTTCAGCAAACTGGATTTACCCGCGCCGTTCAGGCCCAGCACGCCAATTTTGGCCCCGTAGAAGTAGGAAAGGCTGATGTCCTTCAGCACTTCCTTCTGGCCGTGGCGCTTGGAAACGCGGATCATGGAATAAATGATCTTATCCGGTTCGTTGCTCATACATTCCCCAAAAAGAAATTTGCCGTCCGTTTCGGCGGCAGAGGGATGGTAGCCGCCGCCGCCGGCTTTGGCAAGCGCCGGGGCCGTCCCCCGCCTTGATCTGCCTGCCTGTCTTTGGCATCATGGCTTTTTCTTTTTTTCGTTCCAGGAGGGAGGCATGATCAGATACACGTTCGGCGAAACTTTCCAGCGCCATCTCGGCGGTTCCATGATGGTGGCGGGAACGGCCATCGGCGCGGGCATGCTGGGGCTGCCCATGATCTCGGCGGGCATGTGGTACGGCTGGTCGGTCGTCCTGCTCCTTGTTTCGTGGTTCTGCATGCTGCGCACCAGTCAGGCGCTGCTGGAAGTCAATCTGCATTTTGAGCGCGGGCACAGCCTGCACACCATGGTGCGCGAAACCCTCGGCCCGGTCTGGAGCGCCGTCAACGGCCTTTCCGTGGCCTTTGTGCTCTACACGCTGGTGTATGCCTATGTCAGCGGGGGCGGTTCGGTCGTGGCCCAGTCTCTGGCCTCCACCTTCGGCATCGAAGCCCCGCGCACGCTGGCGAGCCTGCTCTTCTCTCTTCTGCTGACGGGCTGCGTATGGTGGAGCTCCAAAGCGGTGGATCGCTTTTCCATCATCATGATGGGCGGCATGGTCATCACCTTCCTGCTGTCCATCGGCGGCATGATCGACCGCGCCCACTGGGGCAATCTCTTCGGCGGCGAAAACAGCGGCGAAGCCATCTTTATTTTCGGGGCCGCCTCCACCTATCTGACCTCTTTCTGCTTCCATGCCTCGGTTCCGAGCCTGATCAAGTATCTGGGCAAGGACGGCCGGACCATCAACGCCTGCCTGCGTAACGGCACGCTGGTGGCGCTGGCCTGTTATTTTGTCTGGATCACGGCTGCCGACGGCATCATTCCCCGCGCGGAATTCCGGAACATCATCGCCGCCGGCGGCAATGTGGGGGACCTTGTGGCAGCCTCGGGCAGCGCCCTCAGCGGTCTGATCCTCAAGATGCTGGAAACCTTCTCGCTGCTGGCCGTGGCCACGTCCTTCCTCGGGGCCGGACTCGGTCTGTTCGACTACATGGCCGACCTCTGCGGCTTTGACGACAGCCGCCTCGGCCGGACCAAGACCATGCTGATCACCTTCGTGCCGCCCATGATCTGCGGCATCATCTGGCCCAACGGCTTTTTGCCCGCCATCGGCTGGGCCGGTCTGGCGGCGTCCATCTGGTCCGTCATCGTCCCCGCTCTGCTGCTGCGCGCCTGCCGCCGCACCCATGAAGACAGCCAGTACCGCACGCCGGGCGGTACGCTGACCGTCCCCATGCTGCTGATCTACGGCATCGCTGTGGCCATCTTCCACACGCTCTTTGTCTTTGATCTGCTGCCCATGTACAAGTAACAGCCGCAAAAGGAGGAGAATCCATGCGCCATTTTACTGTTGCCG
Source organism: Candidatus Desulfovibrio intestinigallinarum (assembly GCA_019114565.1). Taxonomy (GTDB): domain Bacteria; phylum Desulfobacterota; class Desulfovibrionia; order Desulfovibrionales; family Desulfovibrionaceae; genus Desulfovibrio; species Desulfovibrio intestinigallinarum. The sequence goes on from DXFI01000045.1 coordinate 3,236, forward strand.
CCTGCCTGTGTGACAACCCGCGCCGGATTCTCCTCCTGCGACGTTTCCTGACGGCGCTGCTGCCGCTTGTCCTTTTTGCGTTTTTCCTGTTCCCCGGCACGACATGGGCCGGCGCGGGCAGTCCGGATATTTTCAGGACGCTGCGCAGTACCCTGCATCCCGCCATCATCATCGCGGCTTTTCTCTATCTCGGCCTGCGCGTCATCCAGCCCCTGCGCATAAGCTCTCCCGTAAAGGCGGTGCTGCTGCTTGCTGCAATTCTGCTGCTCGGCAGAGTCTACATGGCGCGCGCCATCTTTCTTCTCTGGCATTGCGAAATTATCCGGCCGGTTTACATTGCCTGGAGCATCCTTCAGCTTGCGCTGATCCTCTTTATTGTGCTCCATGCCGTTCTGACCGTTCTTTCTTCGCTTTACCGCCGTCTGCGGGGTTGTCCCGCTTCCGAAGGCGTCCGGATCCGCCCCGGACTCTCCGCCGCGCTCCTTGCGCTCTCTCTCGGTCTTGCCTCCTTCGGCTGCTTTTCCGCTCTGCGCGTGCCGCCCGTCACGCCGGAGGAAATTGTCGTTCCGGGTCTGCCTGCCGCCTGGGACGGGCTCACCGTGGCCCATCTTTCCGATCTTCATGTCGGCCGGACCTTCCCCGGAACCTGGCTTGCCGACGTTGTTGCCGCCGTCAATGCCGCCCCGATCTCATTGTCATCACGGGGGATCTGCTTGACGGCAGCGCATCGCATCACCTCGGCGAACTTCATCCCCTGCATGATTTGAAGGCCCCGCTGGGCGTCTATGCCTGCCCGGGCAATCATGAATACTATTCCGTCCCGCGACACTGGCCCACGATCTTTTCCTCTCTCGGCGTTGAGATTCTGGAAAACGAACATGTCATCCTGCGTCGTAACGGCGCGGAACTCATTCTGGCGGGCATCACGGACGATCTGGCGGAACAGACGGACCTGCCCCGTCCCGATATCCGGCAGGCACTCCAGGGCACGTCTCCGGCCCTGCCGCTCCTGCTTCTGTCACACCGCCCCGCCCATGTAAGGGAACTGCGCGCTCTTGACCGTCCCGGAGCAACGCTTCAGCTTTCCGGCCATACCCACGGCGGCCAGCTCTTCGGCCTGAATCTGCTCGTCAAATACCTCAACAAAGGCTATCTGAGCGGCCCCTACGCCCTTGACGCCGTGCGCCTGTACGTTTCTCCCGGCACGGCGCTCTCGGCATCCCACCCCTTCCGCCTCGGCGCGGCGGCATCCCGGATTCCTCTGCTGATCCTGCGTGCGCCGCGGGACTGATCCCGGCAGCGCGTTCCTTGCCTTTTGACAACCTTTGACAAATAATATTTCCCCGAAAAATCGCCGCAAGGGCCTCTTGGGCGGCATATAACAGCGCGCATACAGCGGCGTCCGCCCCGGAACGCCATTGTTGCGACTGCGGTTTTCCGATGCCTTTCCGACAGCCCGCAGCCGACAGGGCACGCCCGCCCTGCGGACGGCATCCCAAAAACCGTCTGCCATTTGACAGGAGAGCCCCGTCCATGATCACCGTCGCCGTCACCGCCGTTGTCCTGATTTATCTCGGTCTGCGCGGCATCCTTCCCCTGCGGGTTTCCGTTCCCTGCAAACTGGCGCTCTTTGCCCTTGCCGGGCTGATTCTCAGTAAAACCATCATCGGGCACTTTCTGTACAACTCCTGGACGCCCGAATTCCCGCTCCCGATCCATGCGACATGGAGCCTGCTGCAATGCGCGCTGCTGGCTCTCGCCCTTCTGGGCGCGATTACCGACGTTTTCCGGCTGCTTCGCCGCCTCCTGCGGCGCAAGGCTCCTGCCGCCGCGCGCCCGGGACTGCCGCCGGTTCTTCTTCTCATTTCGCTGCTGCTTGCCGCTCTGGGCACGCATGCCGCCCTGCGCGTACCGCCCGTAACCCCGGTGGAAATTGTTGTGCCGGGCCTGCCTGCCGCCTGGGACGGTCTTACCGTGGCCCAGCTTTCCGATGTGCACGCCAGCAAGACCTTTCCCGGAAACTGGCTTGCCGGCGTGGTCGATGCCGTCAATGCCGCCCGCCCCGATCTGATTGTCATTACCGGCGATCTTTTTGACGGCACGCCCCGGCAGCGGTTCGACGACCTCCGCCCCCTGCGCCGTCTGCGCGCCCCGCTGGGCGTCTATGCCTGTCCGGGCAATCATGAATATTACTCCGGCCTGACAGCCTGGAGGCCGCGCTTTTCCTCTCTCGGCATTCTGCTGCTGGAAAACGATCATGTGCTCCTGCGCCGTAACGGCGCGGAACTGATTCTGGCCGGCCTCAGCGACGACGTGGCCGAACGCTTCGACCTGCCGCGGCCCGATATCCGGCAGGCGCTGGGCTCCGCGGAGGCATCCCTGCCCCTTATTCTTATGGCGCACCGGCCGCATCTGGTGGAACAGCTGAAACAGCTTTCCCGCCCCGGGGCCGCGCTGCAGCTTTCGGGACATACCCACGGCGGGCAGGTCTTCGGCCTTGACCTGCTGGTGCGCCGCGTCAACAAGGGCTATCTGCGCGGCCTGTATGAGCTCGGCCCCGTCCGGCTGTACATCTCGACCGGCACGGCGCTCTGGTCGGGCTTTCCTCTGCGTCTTGGCGTGCCGTCCGAAATTCCTCTGATCACGCTGCGCTCGCCGCACGCAAGGCAGCAGTCGCAAGATTAGGCGCTTCTCTTGCCTTTTAGGAAACTTTGGCAAATAATGCCCCCAAAAGAAAAACGAGCAGCCCATGTCAAAGACCTTGCGGCCCGTCGGCTTTCTGGGACATTCCGTCCTGTCGCAGCAGACAGAGCTGCTGCGGGTCTTTCTCGGCGCATGGCCCGGGCAGGGCCGCAGGCTGCTCTTTATCAACTGCGGCAACGGGCGGATGCTGCCCCGGCTGCGGGAAAGCGGCTTTGACGTCACGGCCTGCGAACACGACTACGGCGCGCGTCTGCTCGCCGAGCGTCACGCGCCGCAGGGCATGGAAATTTTTGCCGCGTCCGACGATCACCTCCCCTTTGACGACGGGGAATTCGACTGGACGCTGCTGCGTATAGACAAACCGGACAGAACTGCGCTGGCCCCGGCCGTAGCCGAAGCGAGCCGGACGGCCGCGCGCGGCTTTGCCGTCATGTTCTGGAACGCCCTGTCCGTATCCGGCCTGTGCTGGCGATCCGCCGCATCCCCGGTATGCCTGCACTGGCCCCGCGATGTCTGGCGGCAGGTACGGGACTACGGCGGCGCAGTTCCCGCATGTCGCAGCATATTTTTCGGCCCGCCGGCCTGCTGGCGGACTCAGGGCAGACGTCATACGGTCTGGCGTCTGCCCCTGCCTCTGGGCGCATGGTGCGTCCTGCGCTGCAATTTCGGCCCTGGTCGCCCGCTGACAGGACTGTTTCTGCCATTGCGCGGCATGGAAGACAGACTGGAACCCCAATCAACGCTGTCCCGACAGCAACAGGAGCTGCGGCTTTCCTGCCGCAACGCCTGCTCCAAGGATATGCCATGAACATTCTCGCATCCGTCAAACAAAACCTTTTCAAAATCCTTGTCGGGATTCTGGTTGTGGCAACGCTTGTTGTCGGCTACTTCTGCTGGCAGGCGTATCAATACTACAAGAGTCCGGAATATCTCGCCGATCAGGTACAGGAAGCCCTCAAGCCCGGCCAGATAGCCAAACTTGCCGCCATTGCCGACTTCGGCCCCATCTTCTCCCACCTTTCCAGCGCCATAGCCACGAGCTATCCTTTCATCGAGAGCGGCGCCAATCAGCAGGAACGCATTACGCGACGCGTCCAGGTCGCCCTGCTGGAAAAATTCCGCGATACGTCCAAACCCGCCGCCGATCACGAAACCGACAGGGACAAAATCCTGCTGCGTCCCCTGAAGGTTCTGCCGCCGGACTTTGTGGAACAGATGAGCAAGAGCATGCGCCTGCAGCGCGTCTCCGAATATATGGCCGTGCTGACCTTTACCATCCGCCATCCGCAGCTGAATAATCAGGCGTTCCAGCTGGCCTTTACCGTGAACAACACGCCCGACGGCTGGCGCATCACGGACTTTTCCAATGCCGCACAGGTGGTGGCATCCTTCCGCGCCGCCCACCTGCAGCGCCAGGAAGCCAAGCGGCAGATCTACGTGCGCCGCAATCAGGCGGCCGCCGACACCATGCGCAACCTGCTCACGCTGGAAAGCTGCAGCGCTTCCACCGGTATGATCTCCGACGGCCGCACCATTCTTACGGTCGTTCATGTTCTGGCCCGCAACAAGAGCGCCCAGCGCGTCGAAAACGTCAACCTGCTGGTGTCCCTCCAGACCCCCGACGGCAAGGAGCTGCTCACGCGCAACCTCAACACGGCCCAGGCAACCAACCCCGGCGCCGACTTCGATCATCGCTGGACCATCGACATGGACAAGAGCGATCCCGAAGCGCAGGCCCTGCTGTCCGCCCCCGCCATTGTCTGCAAACCCCGCTGGTACAGCATGGGGCTCGACAACGGCCGCGTCCTGTATGACGTCGAAGTGCTCAGTATCCCCGAAGATATTCAGTAGAGCATTTTCATACGGCCTGTCGTTTTGCGGAAAAGACGCGTTTTTTCCGCTCACTTTTGGCCGGGCGGCGCTGTCCGCCGCCTCGCGTTTTGCCTTTTTTAAAGGCAAAACGCTCCAACCGGAAAATCCCCATTACCGTCGGCGTGCCCAGCCGCGCCTATATAAGGAGATCGCAGTCATGCAAGGTCGCAGCCGCTCCATCCATCTTTCCGTTCATATCCACAAGGACCCCGCCGCCATGGCGGAACGCGCGGCCCACATCTTCGCCGCAGCCTGCGAAGAAGCCGTCAGCGAACGCGGCACCTTTACCGTCGCCCTTTCCGGCGGCCATACCCCTATTCCCTTCTTTCAGCTGCTGGCCAAGAGCGACTGGGCGGATCGCCTGCCCTGGGACAAGATGAGCTTTTTCTGGGTTGACGAGCGCTGCGTCGATCCCGAACATCCCGACAGCAATTACGGGCTTGCCCGCCGCGAACTGCTCAGCCACGTTCCCGCGACGCATTTTTACCGCATGCGCGGAGAATCTGACCCCGTGGAAGCCGCTGTTCGCTATGAGCAGCAGCTTCGCACCGAGTTCAATCTCGGCCCCGACGAATTTCCCCGCTTCGACTTCATGCTCCTCGGCGTAGGTGACGACGGTCACACGGCATCCATTTTCCCCAGCTCGCCGGCGCGTCTGGAGCAGAAACGTCTGGTGATTGACCAGTATGTCCCCGAACGCAAGGCCGATCGCCTGACTCTGACATTTCCAGTCATTAATAATTCCCGCCTCTGCCTGTTCCTTGTTGCCGGCAAAGAAAAACATCAGGTTCTTTCCCGGGCGCTCAATCTGCTGGCCGAACCGACGCTCCCCGCACAAATGGTGCGTCCTCGCGGCGGCGATCTGATCTGGATCGTCGATGAAGCCGCGGCTACCGGCAATTAGCCCTGTTACCGCATTTTCTTCGGCGGCTGTGATTCCGGGGGCAGGAGCCTCTCTCCCAAAGGAGAGGCTCCTGCCCCCGGTCTTTTTAGAGCAATTTCAGTTTGAAATGCTTTGCATTTCAAACCATACGGCCTGTCGTTTCGCGGAAAAAACGCGGTTTTTCCGCTCACTTTGGGCCGGACGGCGCTGTGCTGCCGCCTCGCGTTTCATCTTTGAAAAAGACAGAACGCTCTACAGCCCTTCACACGGAAGCGTGTTTCCTTCGCCGGTACCGGTCGGCGCTTCCCCGGCTCCCCGTCCTGCCGCGGCCCCCTGCGTCACACGGGCCTTGCACAGCAGTTCCGGCCGGTATTCAAAGTGCATGATATCGTATTCGTGCCACTTGCCGCCCCAGATGAAGCCCTCTTCCTCGAAAGCCCGGACAATAGCCGCCGGATACGTCTGCTGCAACGGGTGCGGGCGCACTTTGCTCCAGCGCCAGTAAGGAGCGCGACGGGCGCTGATATCCACGGCAATGCCGCGGGCGTGCGCGCTGAGGCGAGTTTCGCCCGCAATGCGCCGCCAGGCAAAACCGCCGTCGGATTTCAGCCACGGCCGCAGCGAAGGGTCCTCCCGCAAGGCGGCCTGCAGTCGCGCGGTCACGTTCATCAAGGGGCCGACAGCGCGCCAGTGCATCACGACAGTGCCCTGCACAAAGGGAACAGCCACCAGACGGGAACGTACGTCGGTCTGCGACTCTCCGTAAAGCGCCGCCAGCAGCGCGGCGGATCGCACGCGTCCGGGAGCGAACCCCGCAGGCGTCGGCGGGCGCAGCGGCTCCGGCGGATAGGGCTGGGCCATGCTCGCTTTCACGTCATCAGCCGCCGGGGGAACGGAGCGATAGGGCACGCGGCTGCCGTCGGCCATAATCAGCAGGACGGAGCCGTCGCTTTCGGCGGCAATACGGCGAATAGCGGGATAGACCGACAGCAGACAGCGCAGATCGAGCTTTTCTTCCTCGTTCAGCTGGACATCGCCGGAGCCGTCCTCAAAAAACAGAGGCTGGAAAAACTCCTCCCGCTCCGGCGCAAACGGCGGGAGCCCCTCCGCGTCGGCAGCGAAAAGACAGCAGGGAAAAAACAGAAACGAAAGACAGAAGGCAACGCAACGGAAGGCGCGCCGCGAAAGGGAAAAGGGCATGGTGAAACCTCGGTCACTTGTCAAGTGCGGCCCATTTGCGTACACCCAACGCATGTGTGCCTGGAAATTTCACTTTGTCACCTTCGGCTGTAAAGTCAATCAATACGAAACGCAAGCCCTGCGCGAAGCCTGGACGGCGCAGGGCGGCACGGAATGCGACAGCCCCGACGCGGCCGATGTCGTCTGCATCAATTCCTGCGCCATCACGGCCCGCGGGGAGCGGGACGCGCGCAACGCGCTCTTCCGGGTGCGCCGCGACGCTCCCGGCGCGCGCGTGCTGCTGACCGGCTGCGCGGCGCGCCTTGTGGCCGGACAGACCGCCGCGGGCAGGGACGCCCCCGACGCCGTCATTGTGCAGGAAGCCAAAAGCCGTCTGCTGGCCGGGCCGGAATCCGTCGCCGACGGACTCACGGACACGGCCGACGCCGACGCCGCGTTTCCGCCATTTGAAATTTCCGGCTTTCGCCGGGCGCGGCCCGTGCTGAAGGTGCAGGACGGTTGCCGCCATCGCTGCACCTACTGCATCGTCCCTCTGACCCGCGGCGCCTGCCGCAGCCGCGACCCCTTCGACGCCATCCGCGAGGCCCGCCGTCTGCTGAAAGCCGGTTACGCGGAACTCATGATTTCCGGCATCAATCTGCGCCAGTATGGCCGGGACAAAGCGGAATACGGCGATTTCTGGAGTCTGCTCCAGCGCCTTGACGCAGCCCTTGCCCCCGAATTTGCCGGGCGGGCCCGGCTGCGCATCAGCTCGCTGGAGCCTTCGCAGCTGGATGCCCGGGGGCTGGACATTCTGCGCGGCTGCCGCATGGTCTGCCCGCATCTTCACATTTCCCTGCAGCATGCCTCCCCCGCCGTGCTCCGCCGCATGGGACGCGGCCACTACTCGGCGGACATGCTGGAACAGGCCGTGCACGAACTGCGCGCGCACTGGCCCGTCATGGCTCTGGGCGCGGATCTGCTGCTGGGCTTCCCCGGCGAAAGCGAAGAGGACGCCCGCTGTCTGCTGGATTTCGTCGAGCGTATGCCCTTCAGCTATGCCCATGTCTTCCCCTACTCGCGCCGCCCCGGCACGGCGGCGGATCGCATGGACGGCCAGCTCCCGCAGCAGCTCAAGCAGGAACGGGCCGCCCGGGTGCGGGCTGCCGTCACGGAACGGCAGGAGGCTTTCCGGGAAGCGCAGCTGCGTCTGCCCCGCCTGCTGGCGGCTCCCGAAGCGCCCATGCAGGACGGCCGCCCACGCAACAGGCCCTTCAAGGGCGTCAACGAATATTACGTTCCCTGCCTGCTCCCCCCCGAAGCGGCACAGGCCGCGGAAACGCACCGTCTGATTCCCGTGCGCCCGCTGGAACTGACCCCCAAAGGGCTGCGCGTGGCTCTGCTGGACGAGGCGCGCTGAAACAGCACGCCCGCGCCTTGCCTCCCGCCCCGGCGGACTTATCTTTTTTCACAAGAACGTTTCCCTCTGAAAGAGTAAAACGCGAGACAGCGGCACCGCGCCGCCCGGACAAACGACTATCGAGGTTTTTCCCAT
>DXFI01000046.1 GCA_019114565.1 Candidatus Desulfovibrio intestinigallinarum
CAGCGTTTAAAACTGAAATTGCTCTAAAAATATTTACTCGTAAATAATTTGCGGGGTTTGGGGAAGATGGGGAGAGTTTGAGGGGGAATACGAGAACGCCTTTCTTCGCTTCGCTTGAAAAGGCCGGGCCCTTTTTGCCGCAGGTCTCCCCAGATAAAGCGCGCTGGGGAGGGGATGGGGGCTTGGGGGCAAACCTTTTCGCAGAGAAGCGAGAAAAGGCGTTCTCGTAGTCCTCTCGCGCGAGCAGAGGGTTCCCCTTCCCCCAAACAACTTACGAATAGTGTTAACAGACCCTAAAGGAGTGTGCGTACAACTGCCGGAAAAGTGCGCGATAGCGTTCCTGCAGGGTGTCCTGCCGGAATGTGTCGTCATACGGCACCAGCCCTATATGGACAGGCAGAGAGAGGGCAGGGGAGTCCGGCAGACTGAGCTGGACATCATAGGCGGCGGCTCCGGCGGTCTGGCCCAGAAGGCGGGCCCGCAGCTCCATCCGCCCTGTCAGGGGCCGGTCCGGCCAGCGGCAGGCTCCCAACGAGAGCAGAAAGGCATGCGCGCCGAAGTCCGCCAGCCAGCGCTGATGCAGAGCCGCGGCCTGCGCGGCGGCTTCCAGCGCCAGCCAGAAGGGCTGCTCCGAAAAATTCCGCCAGCCGACAAGATGGCTTTCTGTCACGTGGGCGATGCCGTCCAGCAGAACAAAGGGGGCGGGGGCTTCCCGTACCACATCCACGGGAGCAGGGCTCATGCTTCCGGCTCTCCCAGACGCAGAACCAGCGCCGCATTCTGGCCGCCGAAACCGAAGCTTTCCACGAGACCCGCAGGGCCGGAAAAGGGCGCGGCCGTTCGTACAAAACGCACATCCGAACGCAGAAAAGTTTTTGCATCCCGAATCGGCGGCATGAATCCGGCTTCCCGGCAGGCCAGCACGCAGGCCAGTTCCAGCGCGCCGCAGGCGGCGGAAGTATGCCCCAGCCAGGACTTGAGCGCCAGAACCGCCGGGCCGTTGCCGAAGAGACGCGCCAGCAGCGCCGCCTCCACAGGATCATTCAGGGGCGTACCCGTACCGTGCGCGGCAATCCAGTCGATACTTTCCGGCGTAAGTCCGGCCTGTTTCAGGGCTGCGCGCACGGCAATTTCCGCATAGCGTCCCGACGATTCAGGGGCTGTCAGCGAACCGCCGTCACAGCTGGCGCCGTAGCCCAGCACTTCCGCCAGAACGGCCGCGCCGCGTGCCCGCGCCGCTGCAAGACTTTCCAGTACAAAGGCCGCGCCGCCTTCGCCGGGGGCAAAGCCGTCGCCGTCGGGTGCAAAGGGCCGCGGGCCCCGGCTCGCGTCGGCGGCGTCGCGCCGACAGAGGGCGCGGGCCTTGGCATAGCCCAGCAGGCCGTGGGCAGACAGGCGGGAATCTCCGGCCATGACCAGCAGGCGTTCCGTTTCGCCTGTAGCAATACGGCGAAAGGCCTGCCCCAGCGCCTGTGTTGCCGAAGCACAGGCGGCATTGACGGTCAGGGCCTCGCCATGCAGACCTAAAAGCTGATTCAGGGCGGCACAGGTCGTGTTCGGCAGCCAGCGCAGCAGCCAGAGCGCCGCAAGACCCGGCGCGGCGGCGTCGGCGGGCTCCCCGACGCTGTGCGCGTCCGCCTGCCGCAGGGGAAACAGGCCGGGCTCGCCCGCCGCATCCAGCATGGGACCCAGCGCCGCCAGTACGGGCGTTTCCGGCGGCAGCGGGCAGGCAGAGGAAAAACCGGCATGGCTCACGGCACGTAAGGCCGCCGCAAGGGCAAAGCGCCCGCCGCGCTGGACACAGGCCCGGCGACGCCATGCCCGCAGACGGGCGGCTGCGTCGTCCGTGCCCAGTCCGTCCGCGTCGGGAGAAGATACCGGGCATACGGCATAGCCCGGCAGGCCGAAGGCCTCCGAAGACACAAAGGGGGAACTGCTCCCCGCAAGAAAGGTTGCGACCTCGGCAAGACTGTGTCCCGCTGCGGAACAGATGCCCGCGCCTGTCAGCACGACGCGCATCGCCTTAGCCCTGCCTCCGTACGGTCGCCTCTACATAGGCGGCAATATCGCCCGCGCACAGCAGGGGCATGGCCTGCGGTTGCGCGGCCTCCCGCGCCAGCGTTTCCCGCCGTTCCGGCGTCAGATAGGGATAGGCTTCCCGCAGGGCGTCTTCCGGCTGGCGCCCTCCGGCGCGGCATTCGGCCAGCAGATAGCGCAGACTTTTCAGAAAGACCGTATCTTCGTCTACCGGAATACCGAAGTCCGCATTGATGCGCACCGCAATTTCCAGCAGATCCACGGATTCGCCGCCCAGATCGGTCATAATCCGCGTCTCCGGCGCAATGTCCTCCGGGGCGCGATCAAAAATGTCGGCAATAATGGTCTGCACACGCGACCAGATCGCTTGTTTCGTCTCCATACTGCTCCTTTTTCGGGGGGACTCTCGATACAGGGGGAAGGGAATTCTCTGACCGGCGCACAAGGGAGGGCGACTTTTTCGATACAAGGCGCTCACACTTTTCCCGGCATGTTGCCATACGCATGGGAAACAACCGGAGAGGCTGGCGTTTCTTCTGCGGGAACCGGCCCGAGGAGATAAGAAGAGAAAATCAGAAGTTTACAAAGCGTCGCGTCAGACGCCCGCCTTGCGGGAGGACAGGCCGCCGTCCAGCGGAATCACCGCCGCGTTGATGACGGCGGCTTCCGCCGATATCAGCCAGCACAGGGCCTGTACGACGGCATCGGTATCGACCAGTTTACCCGCAGGCATGGCGCGTTGCGCGTCTGTATCGTGGGTTTCCAGAAAGATACGTCCGCGTCCCAGAGGGAGCCAGGGCAGGCGGGCGGCGCAGGTCGTGATACCCTTGCCCGCCAGTTCAATGCCGGTACCGCGAAACAGAGCTTCGCCTGCCGCTTTGGCCGCGCTATAGAGGGTCTGTCCCGGCGCGGGCCGTTCCGTTGCGGCCGAGGAGACAAAGACGCAGCGTCCGAAACGCCCGCCCAGCATGGCGCGCGTCACGGCTCGCAGTGTGCGCGCCCGATCGGCCATGTCCTCCGCAGCCCAGCGGTCCAGTTCTTCCGGAGCGGCTCCTGCCAGCAGGACTTCCCGGCGGGAATGGCGCAAATCCACAAAATGAGCGGGGTACGCGCCGCAGACGGCCCGGCAGCGTTCCGGCAGGCGTTCCGGCGTCATGTCCGAATCCGGGGGCAGTACCGTAAGCCCTTCGGCCTCGCAGGCGGCGCGCCCCTCCTCGCTGCGGCAGTCGGAGCAGGTTTGCGCGCCTTCCGCCCGCAGGGCCGCCGCCAGCAGACGCCCCAGTTCGCAGCCGCCGCCGCTCAGCAGCACCGGCCCCCTGAACGTCAGGCGCATGGACGTTTACTTCCAGAGATTGCGGTACTTGACGGCGATGCCGTCGGAGCGTTCCACAATCTTGTCGGCCAGCGCGTCCACGTCTTCATAATTGACGGTGCCCAGTTCGCGCGCCAGCAGGAAGCTCAGCAGATCGTCACGTTCGGTAAAGACCCAGCAGACGGAGTAGACCGAGCCCACGTTGGGACGCTCGGGAAATTCGGAGCGGGTGCTTACCAGAACGCGCATCTTGCGTTCGTTGGCTTCCATAAGCCGGAACAGATTGCTCTGGTTGAAGCGTTCCTTCAGGCGCATGCCGAGGCGCGCGCCGATGCTGTCCGTTCCTTCCAGCTCCACATTGATGGGCGTTACCAGCGCATCGCTCTTGGCCGGCTTGTCCGGGATCGCGGTCTGACGCGCGGCTTCGGCCGCGCCGACAGGCGCGGACAGGCTCGCCAGCAGGGCAACCACAGCCGCAATACGCAGTATTTTCATGGCACTTCTCCTTGTACTGTAAAAAGAACAGAAACAGTCTTCAGCCCGGCCTGTTTTTGCAGGCTTCTTTCCCGGCGTATTCTATCCGGGGCGGCGGGGCGTTCAGCAGCGTCGTCCCGTTTTCAGTCCGGTTTTCCTGAAAAGCTGAGGCCTTTGTGCAGTGGTGCATGTTTCTTTTTTGCGGAACAAAACTTTACTGGACTTCCTGCCAAAAGCCAAGGAGGCCCGCTGGACAGAGCCCCCCTCTTCCCCTTACGCTGGCGCTCATGCAAACAGGGCGGTTTTTGTGCCGTCCGTTATCAGAAAGGAATCCCCATGCAACGCACGCTCATTGTCGATGCGCTGGCTTCCGCCCAGCCCCAGACCTCTCTGACTGTCTGCGGCTGGATACGCACCCGGCGCGATGCCAAGGGTTTTTGTTTTGTGGAGCTTAACGACGGCTCCTGTCTCGCGAACCTGCAATGTATTGTTGACGAGGGCACTCCCGCCCATGCCGCGCTCGGGGATGCCTCCACCGGCGCTTCTCTTGCCGTCACCGGCGAGCTGGTTCCCTCCCCGGGTAAGGGGCAGGCGTGGGAACTCCGCGCCGCCGAGATTCGCGTTTTCGGCACGGCCGATCCTGAGCGCTTCCCTCTCCAGAAAAAACGTCATTCCGACGAATTTCTGCGTACCATCGCCCATCTGCGCGCCCGTACCAACAAATACGGCGCGGCCTTTCGCCTGCGCGGCGAGGCAGCCCGGGCCGTCCATGACTTTTTTCATCAGCAGCGCTTTACCTGGGTGCATACGCCCATTCTGACGGGTTCCGACTGCGAGGGCGCGGGCGAGATGTTCCGCGTGACCACGCTGGCCCCCGGCGCGGCCAATACCGCCGAGGACTTTTTCGGCCGTCCGGCGCATCTGACGGTTTCCGGGCAGCTGGAAGCCGAAGCGCTGGCGCTGGGGCTGGGGCGCGTCTATACCTTCGGCCCGACCTTCCGCGCCGAAAACTCCAATACGCCGCGCCATGCCGCCGAGTTCTGGATGATTGAACCGGAGATGGCCTTTGCCGATCTCGAAGACATCATGGAGCTTGGCGAAAGCCTGACCCGTCATGTGCTCGATCATGCCCTGACGCATTGCGAGGCCGATATCAAGCTCTTCGATGCCTTTGTGGACAAGGGGCTGCATCAGCGGCTGCTGGATATGCTCGCGCAGCCCTTTGCGCGGGTTTCCTATGCCGAGGCCGTCGAGATTCTGCAAAAATCCGGCAAGGATTTTGCCTACCCCGTCGCCTTCGGCACGGACTTGCAGACAGAGCACGAACGCTATCTCGCCGAGGAGCATTTCAAGCGGCCTGTGTTCGTCTACGACTACCCCCGGGAAATCAAAGCGTTCTACATGAAGGCCAATGATGACGGCCGTACCGTTGCCGCCACGGATATGCTCGTGCCGCGCATCGGCGAGCTGATCGGCGGTTCCCAGCGCGAAGACGATTTGCAGAAGCTGACGGCCCGCATCGAGGAACTGGGACAAAATCCCGAGGATTACTGGTGGTATCTGGACCTGCGGCGCTTCGGCAGCGTGCCCCACGCCGGTTTCGGCCTCGGCTTCGAGCGCCTGTTGATGCTGCTTACCGGTATCGCCAACATCCGCGATGTGATCCCCTTCCCCCGCACGCCCGGCAGTTTGGAATTTTAGAGCGTTTCAACTTTGAAAAAGGTGAAACGCGAGGCGGCGGCACAGCGCCGCCCGGCCCAAAGTGAGTGGAAAAACTGCGCTTTTTCCGCGAAACGACAGGCCGTATGGTTTGAAATGCAGAGCATTTCAAACTGAAATTGCTCTAATTGGCGGGTTTTGGGGAAGATGGGGGAGTTTGAGGGGGAAGGAACCACTTTTTGCCGCGAGCAGCGACCCAACGGGCGGCCGAAGGCCGTGTCCGTTAGGCGACGCAGGAGCCTTACGGACATCGACAGCAGAGCAAAAGGGGTTCCTTCCCCCTCAAAACAAAACGTAATAACTCCAGGTTTTACTCCACAACAAACTGTCCGCCATCGGCGGCGGCGCGGGTGGCGACGTCGTACATGGCTTCCGCGCTGACGGGCGGCAGGGCGAAGGTGCCGCGTGTGGCGGCCCGGACGCGGTAGCGGTAGGTGGCCGCGGCCGGTGTGGCGTTGACGAAGAAGAGGCTGCGATCTTCCCGGCGCTGCCGGTAGAGCAGCCCGTCGCCCTGCGGCAGTCTGTCGTCCTTTTCGAGCAGGGGCTCCAGTCCGCCGGGCAGAAGATCGGTAATGACGATGTTTTCCAGCGTCGTGTTGTCGCTGCGGAGCGTGATTTCCACAGTGAGCAGCGCGCCGACGGGGGCGGAAAGAACCGCTTCGCCGCGTTCGTCAAGGAAGCGGCGACGCACTTCCAGCCCCTGCGCCTTTTCCGGCTGCGGCGTACGGGGGTAGCCGTCGGTCAGCAGTTGCAGACGCCAGCCTTCCCCGGCAGGGGCGCTGGTTTCGACGCGGGTGCAGCCGGGGGCGTCGAGCGTCAGCACGGAGCCTTCGGCCACGGCCTCGGCCGTGACGGGCGGGAAGCCCGGGGCCACTTCCGCGCAGGTCAGGCGCACGTCGGGAGGCAGGGGGGGAGGCGTGCCGCCGAGGGCCAGCAGGCTGCGCGCCAGAAAGGACAGCTCAAGGGGGCTGGCGTCGGTCACGGCGTAGCGGACGAGACTGTCCACGGGAATGTCCACGCGGCGTTCGGGGAAGTGGCGGGACAGGGCCAGCGCATGCAGACCGTGCAGGATCGCCGGGGTAAAGACGCTGTCCGACGCAGGCGCGGCAATGCGCGGCGGCAGAATGTCCCGGGCCTGCCGTTCAAGCCGGAGCATGGCGAGGCTGTCCGCCAGCAGGGTTGCGACGGCGTCGCGTTCCCAGTCGGGGAGGTTTGCGCGGCACCAGCGTTCCAGCTCCCGCACTTCCTGCGTCATGATGCGGCCATCCCGGAGAAGCACCCAGACGGCATAAATCTTGATGCGCGCGTCATGAGCCGACGTGGGCGGACGGACCGCCAGCCGTTGCAGGGCGTCAAGCAGATTGCGGGTCAGAGGTTCGGGGGCGATGCTGCCGTTTTCCCGCAGGGTCAGCAGAAAGTCGGCGGCATAGGCGGTGAGGAAGTCGTCGGCCTTGCCGCCGGGCCAGAAACTGACGCCGTCATTGACAACGAAGCAGCGCTGTATGCCCTGAACGGCGGCGGCGACACGGCGTCCCATAGCGTCCTTGTCCTTTTCCTCGGGGGCAAGACCGGCCTGAGAAAGGACGGACGCGCGCAATTCCGGCACGGCGCTCAGAGCCGCATAGGGAAATGCCTGACTGATGCGCTGCTCGGTGCAGTCATAGGGGTAGGCGTTCAGCCGGGCAAAGACGGCGCGCAGGGCGGACAGCGGCCCGGTGGAGAGGGTGGCCCGGGTAACCGCCTGATACGGATACAGGGCCGAAGGGGCGCTGATGTCGCGCTGCTTGTCCACGACGCGTTCCGAAAGGGTGAGCGTTCGCGGCGTTGCCGGGCGGATCGCAAGTTCGATGCTGCGCTGCACGGGCTTTTCCTTACCCAGCGTGGCAACGACGGTGACGGACGTGACGCCCGGCTCGTCGAGGGCCCGCAGAGGCAGGGGAATAACCTTTTCGCCGTTTTCTGGTATGACGACGGTCTGTTCGGCGGGCGTGTCGCGCAGCTCCAGACCGGAACCGGTTTTCAGGGTCAGCTGCACCTGCGCTTCCGGGCCGCTGCCGGCCACGGTGTTGGCAATGGCCAGCGCGCCCTCGAAGGTGTCGCCGGGCGCGACGGTTGAGGGCAGCAGAGGCTTGACGATGATCGTTCCGTTTACTTCGACAAAGGTTTCGGCATTCCCCGCCGTTACCGAGGGCGACGAGGGAGTGGCGCAGCCCACGGCCATGAGCCGGAACTTGCCGGTAAAGGATTCGGGGACGGCAATGGTAAGTTCCCGGCCTTCCGGGCCGACGTCCACCGGGTCCAGCCAGACGGCAAAGGGAGTTTCGCCGCGCCGCTGGAAGGGATTGAGAAAACGCGCGCCCACGCCGACGCCGCCGCCGAAACCGGGAATGCGGCCGCGCAGCCGGGCGTGATCCGGCATGAGCAGATCGAACATCCGGCTTGTCTGCACGCCAAGGGCGCGATCCAGCAATATGTCCGCCAGCGGATCGGGCGTGCGGAAGTCGGTCAGCTGGAGAATGCCTTCATCCACGGCAAAGACGACGGCACGTCCCGGAGTGCGGGCGCTGAGGCGCACGCGCAGTTCCTCGCCGGGGCGGACCGAGGCGGGCGCTTCCAGCCGCAGCCCCATGTCCCGCTGTTCCACACCGGCGGTAAAGGGAGCCACGGCGTAGGCGTGGGGCTGCATGTAAATGGCGTCTGACTGCTGGCTGCGCACAAAGGAGACGTTGACGTAGCCAGCGCCTTCAAAGTCGCGGGGCAGAGTTATTTCCTGCACGCTTTCTCCGGCTTTGGCCGTGAACCACGCATGCGCTACCACGTTGTCCCGTTCGATCGTGATCAGGCCGGAACCGTCAAAGGGTGCGGAAAGACGCATCTTGATGACATCGCCCGGGGCGTAGCGCTTCTTGTCCAGCACAAGGCGCAGATTGCCGCGCGCCAGCGAGGCCGGATCGAGTTCTTCCGGCGCTGCAAGGCGGTTCCCCGCAATGCTGAAGGGAATGCTCGCAAGCAGCGTTCCCTCCGCGTCGCGTACCGACAGCAGGTAGTCGCCGGGCGTTTCGGTGGGAATGGACCAGAGAAAACCGTCGGGGCCGATGACCGCTTCGCTGCGCTGCACTTCCGTGTCAACGGAGGCGGCGTCATAGCGATAGCGTCCCTGCGCGTCGGACACCAGACTGGTGACGTAGCGGCGTTCGGACAGAATGAGCTGCGCCTTTTCAACCGCGACGGGCTGGAGATCGTTGTTTACGGCCAGCAGACGCAGACTCCCGGCCGTGTGCTGTGGGATGTACTCAAGATTGTTCGCGCCGCCTTCGGGCTTCCAGCCCAGGGCCAGCGTCTGCGGCGAGAACAAAGCGTTCAGACTGCGGGTCACGGCGCGGCCGCCGGAAGGTTCAAAGCCCTCAATCTGTACCGTGCCGCGGAAGGTTCCGGGCAGGAGGCGGCCCAGCGGCAGGGGCAGAAGCGCCGTTCCCGAGGCATCCGTCGTTGCGTCGCTCATGCGCAGGGACGTACTTTCGCCGTTGAAGGGCGAGGCGTCATAGAAGGTATAGTCGCTGTATTCCTCAAAGCGGAACGTGCCTGCGGCGGTCTGGAAGGCCGCGCTGACGCGATGTCCGGCGGCGGGCTGACCGTAGAGGTTGTCCAGCCGGACGCTGGCCGTGGGCGTTTCGCCGCTGCCGGTGCGGAACCAGCCGCGCGGCACGGCGGGCGAGAAGTTCGCCTTGATGCTCAGGGTATCGGGCTGGAATTCTTCCACACGGACGGCGACGTCGCCCAGAAATACCGGTCTGTCCCCGGCAAGGCGCACGGAAAGACGGTAGGGACCGGTAATCGCATCGGCCGGACTGTCCCAGTCGAGCACGAAAAGACCGTCTCTGTCGGTTGTCAGACTGCGGCGCAGCACGGTTGCGGGGCGGGGGTCGATCAGTTCCACTTCCAGAGGCACGCCTTCCGGCAGGGGCGTGCCGTCGGCTTTGCGCAGAATGCAGCCGAAGTGCAGCCGCTCTCCGGGCCGGTAGATGTCCCGCTGACTGAAAGCGGAGACAATCATGCCGTCAGGGGATACGTGCCGTCCCGCAACGGGAAAGTCGCTGTAATCGACGGTACGCGCGAAATCCCGGAGGGACAGCCAGGCCGTGTCCTGTCCGTCGGCGGAGCGGGCCACAATGGCCGCGGGCAGAACGTCCCGAGGCAGCCCTTCGACCGGCGGCAGCTGCGCGCGGCCCTGCGCGTCGGTAACGCCCGTCACGAGGGAGACGCCGTTGCTCCCCAGCACCTGAATCTGCACGCCTTCGAGAGGCAGACCCGTGCCGAGATGCTGAACAAAGACCGTCGCGGGTTTGCCGTCGAAGGTCTTTTTCACCGTCAGGCCAAGACTGGTGGCCAGCACAAGACGATTCAGAAAGGCGCGCTGCTTCCCTTCGGCGTCAATGCCCTGTATTTGCAGGAAAAAGACGCCGGAAAGAGACGCGTCCTTTGCGTTCAGCAGCTGTGCAAGTTCCAGAGAGTGGAAAACAGCCTGACCCGGCTTTTCGGGGTCCGGCAGAGGCACGACGCCTTCCGCGAGCGTGCCCAGCTGTTCGGGGCTCATCCCCCACAGTTCAAACTGCGAGGCGCTGGACGCGTTCTGTGCCAGCAGCGCAAGGAAGGGCTCGCGGACGCGGTACGTCTGCCACTCCAGACGGCGCAGCCCCACCGTGTACAGGTCCAGCTTTTTGTCGCCGCTCAGCGACAGGACGTTCCCCGGCTGCAACAGCGCTACCGTGGGCGACAGGTCGGGCGCGCGCAGGAGAAAACGTCGATCCTCGGCCAGCGTCAGCCCATTGCCGGCCGTCAGACCCTTTTGCACGTCAATCAGCAGGAAACGGCCGTTTTCCATTGCCGGCAGACGGAAGAGCAGGTGGTCGCTTTCGTGATCGCCGTCTTCCAGCGGCTCGGGCGCGAGCTTTGTTCCCCGGGCTCTGTCTTCGGGACTGATGGCGGGCATACCGGCCCAGTCCGTGTCGTTGCCCGCTCCTGCCTGAGCCCGCGCGGGCAGCTGCACCACGGAGAGGCGGCGCAGCAGTTCGGAAGGTCTGATGCGGAGGCTGGTGCGGATTTCCAGTTGCAGAACAGGATTGAGATCCTTGTCGTGGGCGGCGGAGAGCTCCGCGGCGCGGATGTCGAGCAGATGCTTTTTGCCGGTAACGGCAAAACGGCTTTCCGTGGGCTTTTGCAGACGGAGCACGCGCTTGCTGCCGTCGAGGCTGAAGGAATACATGCCGTGCAGCGTGACGCGCCCCTGCACGTTGCTGTCGGGCAGTGTGGCGACCGTGGCCGTGACCAGCGCCTCGTCGCGGCTTTCATTCCAGATGACGCGGGGCTGATCAAAGCGCAGACCGCTGCCCGGAGAGGCTGAACCCACGCGCAGCGCGGCTTCCACCTGCGCCGTATCGGCAGGCCAGATGAAATACAGCGGTACGGAAACGGCATGCCGTCCCCCGGCGGCGGGGTCCGTCCAGAAGGTTTCCTTGCCGATGCGCACGGCCTGCGGGCTGGTGGTGTACTGGAGTCTGGTCGCGCGCAGCCGCATGCCGGCCGGCAGCGGCAGATCAGCCAGTGAAATCTCGTAGCGCGTGGCGGGCTTCAGAGATGTTTCAGGATGAAAGCGCAGGATGTGGGGAGCCTGCCAGCGCCAGACGCCCGGAACCGCGGGACGCATGCTGACCGTGTCCGCCGTGCGGCCGGTCATGCCCGGCATGGGAGCGGCGCAGCGTTCCAGCCAGTCCTTGCCGTAGGCGGCGCGGCACTGTTTTTCGTCCAGACTGAAAACAATGCTGAAGCCCTCGTTCCAGACATCGCTGTCCGGGGAACTGGGGGTTGCCAGACGGAAGGCGGTATCCGCCGCTCCGGCGGCGTTGCCCAGAGTCAAAAGCAGCGTAAGCGCCAGCACGAGCCGTAACAGCATGTCCTGCTCCTTGAATGGCCTGTCGCGACAGGGCACGGAGGGTTAGCGTTTTGCCTTTGAAAAAGGCGGAACGCGAGGCGGCGGCACAGCGCCGCCCGGCCCGAAGTGCGCGGAAAAACCGCTTTTTTTCCGCAAAACGACAGGCCGTATGGTTTGAAGCGCGCAGCGTTTCAAACGGAAAATACTCTGAAAAAAGGCGGGGAAAGACACCGGCCGGGCCGGCGGCGCGTCTTTCCCCGCGGAACACGTCATCAGAACTCTTCGGGAAGTTGCAGCATTTCCTCGTAGGTGAAAACAGGACCGTCGAGGCACATGTAATGGGAACCGACCTTGCAGTGCCCGCACTTGCCTACGCCGCAGCGCATGTGCGTTTCCAGCGACGTATAGATGTGCGCGGGGTGCATGCCCAGTTGCAGCAAGTCTTTGGAAACGAGCTTGATGCGTCGCGGCGACGCGCAGAGGATGGCACGGGAATCGGCCCAGTCGAAGCCCAGTTCCGGCAGCAGGTCGTTGATATAGCCCACATGGGCCGCGACGGCGTCGGTGGGCCGGGCAAGGGCATAGCGCACGTCCACGCCGGGCACGGTGGCCCAGCGGCGCAGATCGTCCTTGTAGACGATGCCTTCGTAGCTGGTGGCGCTGGCAATGATGGCTATGCGGCCATAGCGTTCCCGTTCCTGCAACAGGCGCACAATGATGGTGCGCACGGGCGCAAGTCCCACGCCGGAACCGACGATGAGCACATCGCGTCCCGTGAAGGAGCGATAGGGAAAGCCCTTGCCGTAGGGACCGCGCAGGCCGATGATGTCGCCCGGTTTGAGCGCCGCCAGGGCGGACGTGACCTTGCCCACCTTCTTGACGCAGAACTCGAATTCGCCGCCGTGCTGATCCCCGAAGGGGATGGACAGGGCCACCTCGCCCACGCCGAAGACCGTCACCATGAAGAACTGCCCGGACAGGCGGAAGGTCTCGGCCAGATGCTCGTCGGTGTAGCGGACCACGTAGCGGCGGATATCCGGCGTTTCGTCGTTGATGGAAACGATGCGCGCGGGCTGGGGCGTGTAGAGCTGCGGATCGGCGCGCCGCGGCATGCGCTCGGAGATGAAGACCGGCGGCGTGCTGCCGTCGTCGGGACAGTCCGCCGTGATGCGGGACACGATTTCGCGGATGTCGATATCCGCCGGGCAGACGCCGATGCAGCGGCCGCAGCCCACGCAGCCCTTCTTGCCGAAACGATCCTCGATGTAGACCAGCTTGTCCATGATGCGATGGCGCACGGCTCCGGCCTTGCTGCGGGGATTATGTCCGCCTGCGTTGCGGGTGAAGCCCGGAGCCTGACAGGAGTCCTTGACGCGCACGCGACGGCCCGACGTGGGCGAAAGCCGCTCCTCGTTGAACTGGAAACAGGTGCAGGTCGGACAGACGGCCGTGCAGCCGGTACAGGCGATGCAGGTGGGCGTCAGTTCGTCCCAGAGGGGATGATGGAAGCCGCGCAGCAGGGCGTTGCGCGCGTCGGACATATCCGGCAGGGGCGGAAAGGCGGCGCGGCACTGTTCTTCCAGCATAAGCTGACGCGCTTTCAGATCGGCCGTGGGCACGGAGCGGAAAAAGGGCGCTCCCTGCGCAATCAGGGCTTCCCCTCTGGCTGTGGCGCATTCCACCCAGCAGGTGTCGCCGTCCGGGGTGAGCAGCAGATCATAGCCGCTGCGGGCAAAAGGGCCGGTCTGCGTGGCGGCGCAGAAACAGGTTTTTCCCGGCTGCGTGCAGTTGACGGCAACAATGGTCAGAGCTTCGCGGCGACGCGAATAATTGAGATCCGCGTATTCTCCCAGATAGAACTCATCCAGATAGGACAGTGCGGCCACGTCGCAGGGGCGGATGCCGAACAGAACGGTCGGGCGGCCGTCTTCCGTGCCCGGACGGGCCTCGTAGGTGCGCTCGTTGCCGTTCCAGTGAAAGAGAACATCCTGATAGCCGTTCAGAATATCCACGGCAGGCATGGAAAGATTGCCGTAGTCGAGACTGACGGGCATCAGAGGTTCATAGTCCGCCAGCCGGGCGGCGTCGCCTTCTTCCTTGCAGGGGTAGAGCACGGCGGCGTTTTTGCGCCAGACCGTCAGCAGCGCCGGCAGATCGGCGGGATTCAGGGCATAGCATGCTGTCATGGGCTTATACCTTTTCAACGTTGACGGCGCAGATCTTGAACTCGGGGGTCTTGCTGACGGGGTCCCGTTCGGCAATGGTCAGCGCATTGATCGGAGCCTCGGCAAAGTGCAGGGGCGCAAAGACCGTGCCCTGCGGCACCGTATCCGTAAGATGGGCGCGGGCCGTAACGGAACCGCGACGGCTGTTCAGGCGGATACGCGAGCCTTCCCGCAGGCCGAGCGACTTTGCATCGTCGGGGTGCATGTCGGCCACAAGATGCGGCATTTCCCGCTCCAGCATGGGACAGCGGCGCGTCATGGTGCCCGTCAGGTAATGGGAATGCCCCATGCCGGTATTCAGCAGCAGGGGATAATCGGCATCGGGCAGTTCCGCCGGGGGCGTATGGGCAAGACCGGCAAACAGACCCTTGCCGCGCACGAAATGATCTTTATGCAGCATGGGCGTGCCGGGATGGTCCTTGTCCGGGCAGGGCCAGCAGAGACTTTCCCGATCCAGCCGGGCATGGCTCATGCCCCGCATGGACGGCGTCAGCGCGCACATTTCGTCAAAGACGGCGGCCGGGGAGTCCGGCGGCATGGCATAGCCCATGCGACAGGACAAGTCCTGAATGATACGGCTGTTGCTGCGTCCGGCCAGCGGAGGCAGGGCCTGACGCACCCGCTGCACGCGCCGTTCGGAATTGGTGAACGTGCCGTCGCTTTCGGCAAACGAGGCTCCGGGCAGCGTCAGATGCGCCAGTTCCGTGGTGGGCGTGGGGAAAATGTCGATGCAGAGCAGGAATTCCGCCTTGCCCAGCGCCGCCTTGACGTGACCGGCGTCCGGGTCGCTGACCACGGGATTTTCCCCGAGAATGATCATGGCCTTGAGCGTGCCCTTGTGCAGGCCCTCCATCATTTCCAGCGAGGTCAGGCCCGGCGTCGTGGGCTGCGGGCAGTTCCATGCCCGGGCGAAGGCGGCGCGAACTTCGGGATCTTCGACCTTCTGATAGCCGGGATAATAGTCGGGAAGGCCGCCCATGTCGCAGGAGCCCTGCACATTGTTCTGGCCGCGCAGCGGATTGACGCCGGTCCCCGGCCGTCCGATCTGACCGCACAGCATGGCCAGATCGGCCAGCACCCGCACATTGTTCACCCCGCAGCGATGCTGCGTGATGCCGAGGCAGTAGACGATGGACGAGGCCGCCGCGGTCGCATAGGCCTCCGCGGCGCGGAAAAGCAGCTCGCGCGGCACGCCGGTGACGGATTCCGTGGCTTCCGGCGTCCAGGGCGCAATGGCCTCCAGCAGCGCCGGGAAGTTTTCCGTGCGCGCCTCGATGAAGTCCTGCTTGTGCCAGCCGGATTCATGGATAATGTGCATCAGGCCGTTGAACAGGGGCACGTCCGTGCCGGGGCGCAGACGCAGATGGATGTCGGCCAGTTCCGCCAGCGTCGTACGTCGCGGATCGGCCACAATGAGCCGGCCGCCCGTGCGTTTGCGCCGCATGAGCCGCATGCCCACCATGGGATGGGCCACCGTGGTATTGGAGCCCACCACCAGCAGACAGTCGCCGGCTTCGAGGTCGTCAAAGGGGTTGGTCATGGCGCCGCTGCCAAAGGAGGTGGCAAGACCTGCCACCGTGGGGCCGTGTCAGAGGCGGGCGCAATGATCAATATTATGCGTGCCGACGGCGCAGCGCGCAAATTTTTGCAGCAGATAGTTTTCTTCGTTGGTGCAGCGCGCCGAGGTCAGAATACCGATGCTGTCCGGGCCGTAGGTATCGCGGATGCGGCACAGTTCCCGGGCGGCGTGATCCAGAGCGCTTTCCCAGTCCAGGGGGCGGCATTCCCGGCCTTCGCGCAGCAGGGGCTGCGTCAGGCGGTCGGGATGCTGCACAAAGTCATGAACATTCCAGCCCTTGACGCACAGTCTGCCCTGATTGACCGGGGCGTCGGCCGTAGGAACGGTACGCAGAATGCGTCCTTCGGCGGTTTCCAGCGTCAGGCCGCAGCCACAGCCGCAATAAGGGCATACGGTGGACGTATGGCGAATAGTCATTTTCATTCTCCAAAAGCATAAAAGGCGAGTCGTGCATGCCGACTTCTTCCCCACATAAGGGAAAGGCGGCGAGCCTGTAAAGCTGAAAAAGCAACAGAGAGACGAAGCTCCTAGGCTCAGGACTCATTACGGTTTTCTTGAGGGGGAAGAAACCTCTTTTGCTTGCGGCAAAAAGTGGTTTCTTCCCCCTCAAACTCCCCCATCTTCCCCAAAACCCGCACATAATGTGCAGGTGGGTAAAGATGGATTTTTTTATAACATGCAATGATGTTTTATCTTTTTTATATCGTGAGCAGGAAAATATGCCGGGGAATCAACATCTGATAATGAGTCCTGACTCTAACATAAATTCGCAGTGTAGTTCCTCCTGTCCCCTCTAAAAAAGCGCGTTGGGGGAAGGATGGGGGGCTCGGGGGGAAGGAAACAGCCCTTGCGCGCTAGCCAAGGGGGGTTCCTTCC
>DXFI01000047.1 GCA_019114565.1 Candidatus Desulfovibrio intestinigallinarum
CGGAAACCGTTTCGCCGAGGTAGGCTTCGGCGTCGGCCTTCAGTTTGGCCAGAATCATGGCCGAAACTTCAGGCGCGCTGTACACGCGGCCGTCCACTTCCACGCCGGCGTCGTCATTGGCGGCCTTGGTGATCGTATAAGGAGAATGCTCCTTCCAGCGATCCACTTCGGGCGAGGCGAACTTGCGGCCCATCAGACGCTTGATGGCAAAGATGGTGCGTTTGGGGTTGGTGACGGACTGACGCTTTGCGATTTCGCCCACCAGGCGTTCCTTGTCGGTGAAGGCAACGACGGAAGGCGTCGTGCGGCCGCCTTCGGGGTTGGTGATGCACTTGGGATCCTTGCCCTCCATCACGTAGACGCAGGAGTTTGTCGTCCCAAGGTCGATACCGATAATCTTAGACATATGGAAAAACCCTCCTCAAGGGGAAATCTGTCATCTTCGAGCTAGTAAGTAAGTCGTTCTCTCCACACGTCCAGAGGGGGAAAGAATATTTTTTTGCAAAAGTCGTTTTTTCGCGCGGGGGCCTTATTGACCTTGCGGGGAGACTGAGCGTAGTGAAAGATTGTATAAAACGACGTTTCACCCCCTTCCCGCACGGGCGGGGGAGAGTATTACCAAGGAGAGAGTCATGGCTCTGAGCAGACGTCAGATGTTGTGTGGACTGGGCGGTTGCATGGCTGTCGGCGGCGCTGCGGCGCTGCTGGGCGGCGAAGCGAACGCGGCGGAAAAGGCTCCCGCGGGCAGATTCCAGCAGGTGAACGGCGACTTCGGCTGGAAGCCCCACAAGCTGGACCCCGCAGAGTGCGCGCTGGTGGCCTATGACGGCTACTGGCACAAGGGCTACGCCTGCGGCTACGGCGTCTTTTACGGCATCATCGGCGTCATGGGCGAAAAGTACGGCGCGCCGTACAATCAGTTCCCCTTTGCCATGCTGGAAGCCAACAAGGGCGGCATTTCCGACTGGGGCACCATCTGCGGCGCGCTTTACGGGGCTGCTGCCGCCTACGCCCTGTTCTGGGGCCGCGACGAGCGCACGCCCATGGTCAACGAACTGTACCGCTGGTACGAAAAAACGTCGCTGCCCATCTTCAACCCCGGCGAAGCCGCCAAGGGCGTGAAGGGCAATCTGCATCAGAACGCCTCCGGCTCCGTGCTGTGCCACATCTCCGTTTCCAAATGGTGCTACGCCAGCCAGACGGAAGCCACCAGCAAGGCCCGTAACGAGCGTTGCGGCCGTCTGACCGCCGACGTCTGCCGCAAGGCCGTGGAAATCCTCAATGCCAAGATTGAACAGGGCAAGGATTTCAAGGGCGTCTTCGCCAAGCAGGATTCCGTCAAGGCCTGTGGCGAATGCCATCAGACCAAGGGCAACGAGGCCAACTGGGCCAAGGGCGTCATGGACTGCACGCCCTGTCATGACGGCCGCTCGGCCCTCATGAACAAGTTCAAGGATCATCCGTAGTTTTCACCGCGGGACAGGCGGCGCGTCCTGCGCGCTGCTCCCGCCGGGAATTGACGACGAACCGCCCTTCCTGCGAAGGGCGGTTTTTTATTGAGTTGGGGCGGGAGTTATTCTGATGGTGGAATTATTGTTTTCTGGGGGGAAGGAACCCCCCTTGGCTGGCGCGCAAGGGAATTGCAAGAACGCCTTTTCTCGCTTCGCTATGAAAAGGCTTGGCCTTCCCCCCAAAAAACGTGAAAGTTTTTCAGACGAGGCTATTGAAGCGGCGACGAGGCGTCGTCGGGAAAGACGGGAATGGCGAGGGGGTGCGGTTGCAGGAGCAGTTCTTCCAGACGGCGCAGCAGGGCGTTGAGGCCGTCGCCGGTAAGGGCGGACACGCCCAGCGCATGGGGGAAGGCGTCCTGAAGCTCGGCGCGGGCGGGCCCGGGGAGCTTGTCCCACTTGTTGAGCACGAGCAGACGCGGGCGCTCATGCAGTTCCAGCTCTTCAAGAATGGTTTCCACTGATTCCATTTGCAGGACAAGATCGGGGTGGGAAGCGTCGGCCACATGCACGAGCACGTCGGCCGCGTCGAGCTCCTCCAGCGTGGCCCGGAAGGCGTCCATAAGCTCTTTGGGCAGATTGCGGATGAAGCCCACGGTATCGGCAAGAATGATTTCCCGCTCCGCAGGGAAGCGAAGCCGCCGGGTTGTGGGATCGAGCGTGGCAAAGAGCTTGTTTTCGGCCAGAACGTCCGAGCGCGTCAGATTGTTGAGCAGGGTGGACTTGCCCGCGTTGGTGTAGCCGACGAGCGCGGCCAGTGGGATGCCCTGCCGGTTGCGGCGGCCGCGGGTGAAGGCCCGCTGCTTGCGCAGGCGGTCGAGTTCCTTGCGCAGGCGGGCCATGCGATCACGGATACGGCGGCGATCCGTTTCCAGCTTGGTTTCGCCGGGACCGCGTCCGCCGATGCCGCCCATGAGCCTGTCCATGGCGCGGTTCCTGCCCGTCAGCCGGGGCTGCGTATAGCGCAGCTGGGCCAGTTCCACCTGCAGTTTGCCGGCGCTGGTCACGGCATGCTGGGCGAAGATGTCCAGAATGAGCTGGGTGCGATCAAGCACCTTGCGTTCGGTGATGTCCGCAAGATTGTGCAGCTGCGCCGGGGCAAGCTCGCCGTCAAAGACGAGCGTTCCGGCATGATGCTGGAGGGCGAGCACCTCCAGTTCGGCCATCTTGCCCTTGCCCATGATGAACTTGGGATTGACCTGCGCCACGCGCTGCACCATGCGCCCCGCAACCTCAAGACCCGCCGTGCGGGCCAGTTCCGCCAGCTCGTCAAGATGGCGTTCCTGCTGAATGCGCGGCAGGCTGGAAACGGAAACCAGCAGGGCGCGGGGCGCGTCGGAAGCCGCCCGCGCATCGCTGCCGTCGCGGGCCAGCTCTTCTTCCAGAGCTTCCGCCGTGGCGGCAAGGTCGGCGGCGGTGCGCTCCCAGGGATGGGGGGCGTCCACGCGATAGGGCGCGTCGCCGGGGCCGGGAAGCAGGTGCGCCGCCTGCCACTGCACGGGATCGCCCATAGGATTGACGCTCAGGGCAATGACCGCATCGAGACGCAGGAAAAGCATGTCCATCAGGTCTTCCTGACTGAGCAGATCGGGCGTCAGATGCGTATGGAGCAGACGCAGACCGCGCAGACGATCCGCGCCTACGCGGCTGCGCGGCAGTTCGGGAATGAGCAGACTGCCGGGTTCGCCCACGATGACCATTTCCACGCGTCCCCGGCGGTTGATGAGCAGGCCGATCTGGCGGCCCACGGCGCGCGACAAAAGAGCAAGCTCGCGCGCCTGCTCAAGCGTATAGACGTCTCCCTGCGGAAAGCGTCGGTTGAGCAGGCGCTGCAAGCCCTTGGTCTGGCTGGGCTTCAGTCCCTGGAGATTTCCTTCGAGGCGGGAAATACTAGTCTCCGGGGCGGATATAGGAGCAGATCAGCGCGTCATAGCGCGACGTGGCCTCAAAGGCCCGCGACGCCATGAGCTGACGGAACGGCAGACCCACGCGCATGTCGTGAGCGGCCATTTCCTCTCTGGCCGCGTCGTACCACTGCGTGGAGGGCAGCACCAGAATGCTGTGGAAGTTCTTGGCCGCCGCGCGGATCATGCAGGGGCCGCCGATGTCGATTTCCTCCACGGCCTGTTCCAGCGAGAGCTTGCGCTCCACCGCGCCGGCAAAGTCGTAGAGATTGACACAGACGAGATCGAACGGAAGAATGCCCTTTTCGGCAATGGTCTTCAGATGTTCGGGATTGTCCTTGTTGCAGAGGATGCCCGCGTGGATCTTGGGATGCAGCGTCTTGACGCGGCCGCCGAGAATTTCGGGGAAGCCCGTGACGGTGCTGACGGCCGTTACCGGCAGCCCCGCCTGCTCAAGAGCCTTCTGCGTGCCGCCGGTGGAGACGAGCTCCACCTTGTGCTCCACGAGAAAGGTGGCAAAGTCCACAAGACCCGTCTTGTCAGTCACGCTCAGGATGGCGCGACGGATAGGCAAAAAGTCCATGTTGAACTCCTGTAAAAAGTTGCGTTCCTACGCGTGAAACAGCGTAGCAGAAAACGCCCCGCCCCGCAATGGAACGTCTTGCTCTCCTGTGCGGGCTCGGCTATGGTCAGGGCGGAAAACACGCGAGGTTTTTATATGCGTCAAACTCTTGTTTCCTGGAATGTCAATGGGTTACGTGCCATATCCGCCAAGGAGGAATGGCGCTGGTTTCAGGAATCCGGCGCGGATGTCTTTGCCTTGCAGGAAACCAAGGCCACCCCGGAGCAGCTTGCTCCCGAACTGGCGCGGCCGGAGGGCTGGCACAGCGAGTGGGCGTCCAGCGTCGTTAAGAAGGGCTATTCCGGCGTGGCGGTGTTCAGCCGGCAGGCGCCGCTTTTTGTGCGCCACGAACTGCCGGAAACCGAGTGGCAGGGCGAAGGCCGTCTGCTGCATCTGGAATTTGAGCGCTTCCACTTTTTCAACGGCTATTTTCCCAACGGCGGCGCGGAAGAGCTGGACGAAAACGGCAAGCCCACGGGGCGCTTCAAGCGCGTGCCCTACAAGATGGGGTATTTCGACGCCTTTGTGCGCTATGCGGAAGAATGCCGCAAAAGCAAGCCCATTGTTGTCTGCGGCGACTTCAATATCGCCCACAGGGAAATAGATCTCGCCAGACCGAAACAGAACGTCAAGAATACCGGCTTTCTGCCGGAAGAACGGGCCTTTCTGGACCGCTTTGTCTCTCTCGGCTATATCGACACCTTCCGCCTGTGTCATGGCGACGAGCCCGGCTGCTATTCGTGGTGGTCGTACAAGACGCGGGCGCGGGAAAAGAACATCGGCTGGCGCATCGACTACTTCTTTGTTTCCGAAGAGCTGCGCCCCAATGTGGCGGATGCCTGGATCGCGGCCGACGTGCGCGGTTCGGATCACTGCCCCGTCTGCCTCTGTCTGGAGTTCTAGCCTTTCCCTTCCATGAACATATCGCGCATTTTCATTCTTCGTCCCATTGCCACATCGCTTCTGATGGCGGCGCTTCTTCTCTCCGGCCTGCTGGCCTACCGTTATCTGCCCATAGCCGCCCTGCCGCAGATCGACTACCCCACCATGCAGGTGCAGACCTTCTACCCCGGCGCGTCGCCCGATGTCATGGCGGCCGTGGTGACCGCTCCTCTGGAGCGGCAGTTCGGCACCATGTCGGGGCTGGTGCAGATGTCGTCTCAGTCGTCGGCGGGGGCATCGGTCATCACCCTGCAGTTTGACCTGTCCGTGCCGCTGGACGTGGCGGAACAGGAGGTGCAGGCGGCCATCAATGCGGCGGACAGTCTGCTGCCGCGGGATTTGCCCAATCCGCCGGTATACAGCAAGGTCAACCCCGCTGACCCGCCCATTATGACGCTGGCGGTGGTCAGCGACGCCATGCCGCTGACCCGTCTTGAAGACCTGGTGGACACGCGTCTGGCTCAGAAAATTTCGCAGCTGCCGGGCGTGGGCCTGGTGACGCTTTCAGGCGGCCAGCGTCCCGCCGTGCGCATTCAGGTCAACCCCAAGGCGCTGGCGTCCGCGGGCCTGACGCTGGCCAACGTGCGCACCGCCGTGGACAATGCCAACGTCAATGACTCCAAGGGCAGTTTTGACGGCAAGGAGCGGGCCAGCACCATTGACGCCAACGACCAGCTGGCTTCCGCCGAGGAATACGCCCGCGTCATCATCGGTTACAAGAACGGCGCGCCGCTGCGGCTTCAGGATGTGGCCGAGGTGGTGGAAGGGGCGGAAAACGCCCGTCTTGCCGCCTATGTGGCCGGGCGGGGGCAGGAATTCCGCCCCGCCATCATTCTTTCCGTGCAGCGGCAGCCCGGAGCCAACGTCATTGAGGTGGCCGACAGCGTCAACGAGCTGGTGCCGCGCATCCGGCAGACGCTGCCCGGCAATGTGGAGATCATTACCGTCACGGATCGCACGGTGACCATCCGCGCCACCGTGCACGACGTGCAGCTGGAGCTGGCGCTGGCCATCGTGCTGGTCATCGCGGTCATCTGGCTGTTTTTGCGCAATGTGCAGGCCACCATCATTCCCGCGCTGGCCGTGCCCTTGTCGCTCGTGGGTTCGCTGGGCGTCATGTACCTTGCGGGCTATTCGCTCAACAACCTGACGCTGATGGCGCTGGTCATTGCTTCCGGCTTTGTGGTGGACGATGCCATTGTGGTGATCGAAAATATTTCCCGCTATCTGGAAGAGGGTATGAAACCCCTGCAGGCCGCGCTTCAGGGGGCGGGGCAAATCGGCTTCACCATCATTTCCCTGACGCTGTCGCTGGTGGCCGTGCTGATTCCCCTGCTGTTCATGGGCGACGTGTCCGGGCGGCTCTTCCGGGAATTTGCCGTGACGCTGGCCGTGACCATCCTGATCTCGGCGGCTATTTCCCTGAGCCTGACGCCCATGCTCTGCGCCGTCATGCTCGGCAGGGAACATGGCAGACAGCAGGAGCACGGAGCCTTCTTTGACTGCCTGCTGCGCTGGTATGCGCGGGCGCTGGACTGGGTGCTTGCCCGGCAGGGCCTTGTGCTGGCGGTTGCCGTCGGGACGCTGCTGCTGACCGTGGCCCTGTACATCGTGACGCCCAAGGGCTTCTTTCCCACGCAGGATACGGGCGTGCTGCAGGGCATTGCCGAAGCGCCGCAGGACAGTTCCTTTGCCGCCATGACGCGCCGCCAGCGGGAGCTGGCCGAGATCATCATGGCGGACCCGGCTGTGGAAAGCGTGGCCTTTTTTGTGGGCGTGGACGGCATCAATCCCAGTCTGGGCACGTCGCGGCTGACGGTCAATCTCAAGGACCTGTCGGAGCGTGATGCGCGTGCGCAGGAAATTGCCCGGCGCATCATGCGGAAGGCCGACAGCGTGCCCGGGCAGCGGCTCTATATGCAGCCGGTGCAGGATCTGACCATTGAGGATCGCGTTTCCCGCACGCAGTATCAGTTTACCGTGGAGGCCCTGAGCCGGGAACAGCTGGAAACCTGGGAGCCGCGGCTTTTGCAGGCCCTGCGCGCCCGGCCCGAGCTTTCGCATGTGGCGTCGGACATGCAGGCCCGGGGGCGGGCCGTGTGGATCAATATTGATCGGGATGCCGCCTCGCGCTACGGCCTGACCATGAGCGACATTGACAACGCGCTGTATGATGCGCTCGGGCAGCGCCTGATTTCCACCATCTTTACCCAGACCAATCAGTACAAGGTTGTGCTGGAAAGCGCTCCTCTGTTCCGCAACGGTCCGGGAACGCTGGAAAATATCTATGTGCGCGGTACTGGCGACACGCCTGTGCCGCTGACGGCCGTGGCGCGCGTCGAGGAACGGGCCGTGCATCTCTCCGTGGCCCGGCAGGGGCAGTTCCCCGTGGCCACGCTGTCCTTCAATGTGGCCGAGGATTCCTCTCTTGGCGCGGCCGTGAAGGCCGTGCAGGAAGCGGAGACGGAGGCCGGTCTGCCGACGTCCCTGCGGACGCAGTTTCAGGGCGCGGCGCATGCGTTTCTGTCGTCCACCGATAATCAGGTATGGCTGATTCTGGCGGCCGTCATCACCATGTACATCGTGCTCGGCGTGCTCTACGAGAGTTACGTGCACCCGGTCACCATTCTTTCCACCCTGCCGTCGGCGGGCGTGGGTGCGCTGCTGGCGCTGATTGCCTGCGACATGGAACTGGGCGTGGTGGGCATCATCGGCATCATTCTGCTCATCGGCATCGTCAAGAAAAACGCCATCATGATGATCGACTTTGCCCTGGAAGCGGAACGCGGAGAAGGCAAGGCCCCGGAAGAAGCCATCCGGCAGGCCTGTCTGCTGCGGTTGCGTCCCATTCTCATGACGACCATGGCGGCCCTGCTGGGGGCGCTGCCTCTGATGATTGGCTGGGGCATGGGCGCGGAGCTGCGCCGTCCTCTCGGCGTGACGATGGTCGGGGGCCTGATTTTCAGTCAGGCGCTGACGCTCTTTACCACGCCCGTAATCTATCTTTGGTTTGACCGTCTGGCGCAGCGCTTCCGGCGCTCCGGCCATGCCGGGGAGGAGCGCGCATGAGCGGGCGTCACGGGGAAAGGCGCAAGCGCTTCGGGCCGGAATTTCTGCCGCTGAACATTTCCGCGCCCTTTATCCGCAGGCCGGTGGCAACCACGTTGCTGACGCTGGCGGTCCTGCTGGCGGGGATAGCCGCCTTTGCCCTGCTGCCCGTGGCGCCTCTGCCGCAGGTGGACATGCCCGTGGTGGTTGTGCGCGCTTCCATGCCGGGCGCAAGCCCGGAAACCATGGCCGCCACCGTGGCGACGCCGCTGGAGCGGGCGCTGGGGCGTATTGCGGGCATTACGGAAATGACGTCGCGCAGCAGCCTCGGTTCCAGCAATGTGACGCTGCAATTTGATTTGAACCGCGACATCAACGGCGCGGCCCGCGATGTGCAGGGGGCCATCAATGCGGCGCGTTCCACCCTGCCCACCATGCCGTCCAACCCCAGCTATCGCAAGGTGAATCCGGCGGGCGCGCCCATCATGATTCTGTCCGTCACCTCGGATACCCTGACGCGGACGCAGCTTTATGACGCGGCCTCCACGGTGCTGGCCCAGAAGATTTCCCAGCTGGAAGGCGTGGGCGAAGTGACGGTGGGCGGCGGCGCGCTGCCTGCCGTGCGCGTGGATGTCATCCCCGACGCGCTCAATCGCATGGGGCTCGATATGGAAACGGTGCGCACCGCCATTGCGGGCGCCAACGCCTATCTGCCCAAGGGGCTGCTGGACGACGGCGAGTATTCCTGGCTGGTCGATGCCAGTGATCAGCTGTCCACGGCGGAGGACTACAAGAAACTGATCGTCGCCCATACGGACAAGGGGACCGTGCGCCTTGAGGACATCGCCGTTGTGCGCGACGGTCCGCAGGACGAGCGCAATATGGCCGTTGCCAACGGCAAGCCCGCCATCCTGCTCATCATCTTCCGTTCCCCTGGCGCGAACATCATAGAGACGGTGGATCGCGTCAAGGCCATGCTGCCGCAGCTGCGTTCGTGGCTGCCCGAAAGCGCGGATCTTTCCCTGCGCATGGATCGCTCGCAGACCATCCGTGCCTCGCTGCATGAGGTGGAAAAAAGCCTCATGATTTCCGTCATTCTGGTGGTGCTGGTGGTCTTTCTCTTTCTGCGCAACGGCCGGGCCACCACCATTCCCGCCGTGGCCGCGCCGGTATCCCTGATCGGCACTTTCGGGATAATGTATCTCTGCGACTACACGCTGGACAATCTTTCCCTCATGGCCCTGACCATTGCCACGGGCTTTGTGGTGGATGACGCCATTGTGGTGCTGGAAAATATCGTGCGGCGCATGGAACTGGGGGAAACGCCGCTGCGGGCCGCTCTGCGCGGCGCGCGCGAAGTGGGCTTTACCGTCATTTCCATTTCCATTTCGCTGGTGGCGGTCTTTGCGCCCATTCTGTTCATGGGCGGCATTGTCGGGCGTCTGTTCCGCGAGTTTGCCGTGGTGCTGACAACGGCCGTGCTTGTGTCCATGCTGGTTTCCCTGACTACGACACCCATGATGTGCGCCCATATGCTGCGCCCCGAGGATGTGAAGCGCCCAACCGGGGGGCAGGGCACGCTTGCCCGCCTGCGGGAGCGTATCGACCGGCTCTGGGGGCGTCTGTTGCAGGGCATGCAGTCCGGTTATGAGCGCAGCCTTGCCGTGGTGCTGCGCCATCGGGCGCTGACGCTGTTTTCTCTCTTTCTGGTACTGGCCGCCAATGTCTGGCTGTATATCATCGTGCCCAAGGGCTTTTTCCCGCAGCAGGATACGGGCGTCATCATGGGCGGCATGCGCGCGGATCAAAGCGCTTCCTATCAGAATATTGTGGAAAAACTGCCCCGGCTGATGGAAATTATCCGTTCCGATCCCGCCGTGGAGCAGGTGTCCGGGCATATTTCCGGCGCGCGCGGCGGCGGGGGGATCTTCATTGCACTGAAGCCGCTGGAAGAGCGCAAGGTTTCGGCCGACGCCGTCATCGCCCGTCTGCGCGGGCGTCTTTCGTCCGAACCCGGCCTTCAGATATTTTTGCAGGCGGCGCAGGATATCATGATGGGCGGCCGCAGCGCGCGGTCGCAGTATCAGTACACCCTGCAGGCGGACAACCTCGACGAGCTGCGCCTCTGGGGCCGCAAGCTGCAGGAAGAGCTGGCGGGTATTCCCTTTCTGAAAGACGTGGACAGCGATATTGAGGAGCGCGGTCTCCAGACGGTGTTGAGCGTGGATCGGGATGCGCTGGCGCGCTACGGTCTGACCATGCAGGATGTGGACAACGCGCTCAATAATGCCTTCGGGCAGCGGCAGGTCTCCACCATGTACCGCGACAAGAACCAGTACCGGGTCGTACTGGAGTTCATTCCCACGTGGCTGGAGGGAGAAGACGCCCTGCAAAAGGTCTATCTGCGCGGGCAGGACGGGCTGGTGCCGCTGCTGAGCGTGGCAACGGTCGGCCCGGGGTTTGCGCCGCTGTCGGTTTCGCATCAGGGGCAGTTCGCCGCCGTGACGCTGGCCTTCAATCTGGCCCCCGGCTCGTCACTGTCGCAGGCTCAGGCCGCCATTGATGAAGCTCGCGTGCGTATCGGCATGCCGTCTTCCGTTGTGGGCAGCTTTCAGGGCACGGCCAAGATGTTCAGCGACACGCTCCAGAATCAGGTCATTCTCATTCTGGCGGCGCTGGCTGCGCTCTATATTGTGCTGGGCATCCTGTATGAGAGCCTTGTGCATCCGCTGACCATTCTGTCCACGCTGCCCAGTGCCGGGGGCGGCGCGCTGCTGGCCCTGCTTTTCTGCGGCATGGAATTCAGCGTCATTGCCCTGATCGGGGTGCTGCTGCTGTGCGGCATCGTCAAGAAAAACGCCATTATGATGATTGACTTTGCCCTGGATGCCATGCGCATGCGCGGGCAGCGGCCCGAGGAAGCCATCGTGACGGCCTGCCGTCTGCGTTTCCGGCCCATTATGATGACTACGGCCGCCGCGCTCTTCGGGGCTGTGCCGCTGGCGCTGGGGCAGGGAGACGGCGCGGAAATCCGCCAGCCTCTGGGCGTGACCATTGTCGGCGGTCTCTGCCTCAGCCAGCTGCTGACCCTGTACACGACGCCGGTTGTCTTTCTCTACATGGACGGTGCGCGCCGCAGAGTGCGCCGCTGGCGCTGGCAGCTGCGCTACGGCAGGGCCCGCGCCCGCCGTCTGGAAGTGCTGACCCGCAAGGGGTAGTCGGAGAAGGCGGCGCTTTTTCAACGAAACGACAGGCCGTATGGTTTGAAACGCGAAGCGTTTCAAACTGAAAGTGCTCTATGGGAGAGCTTTTATGCACAGTGAACAAACCTTGCGCCCCGCGCGTCCCTCGCTGCTGGATCAGCTTGCGCATGCGGGGCTGACGCGGGCCTTTGCGGCTGCGCGGGAAAACGGCGTGCGTCCCCTGTGTCTGGACGGTACGGCAGGGAACGGGCATGACTCGCTGTTTCTGGCGGAAACGGCACCGAAAGGCGCTCTTGTTCTGGCCCTCGGCGTGCAGCCCGCGGCCATTGCGGCCACGGAGAAAAGGCTTGCCCTTGCGCGGGAACGATTGAACGCGGCGGGAACGCCCCTTGAGACGGACTGGCGCTGTCTGTGCCGGGGGCATGAGGAGTTGGAGGCCGTGCTGCGGGATATGCCGGAGGCGGCCGGGCTTCCCCTTATGGCGGCTGTGTTCAATTTCGGCTGGCTGCCCGGTAGTGACAAGAGCTGTGTAACCCGTGCGGAAACGAGCCTGCGGGCTGTGGACGCGGTGTTGGAACGTCTGGCTCCGTGCGGTTGTCTGTGTCTGCATTGCTATACGGGGCATGCCGGGGGCGCGGAGGAGGAAGCGGCGCTGTGCGAGCGGCTGGCTGGGCTGCCTGCGCGTTTCTGGCGGGTGTTCTATGGTCGGGATCTCAATCGGCCGGAGGATGCGGCAGGCGGGCCGGGGCGGTATGAAAGCCTCTTGCTGGCGGAACGCCTGCCGGTGCGCCGTAAGCGTTCGTGCTGAAGGCTGAACGCTAGAGCGTTTCAACTTCGAAAAAGGTGAAACGCGAGGCGGCGGCACAGCGCCGCCCGGCCCGAAGTGAGCGGAAAAACCGCGCTTTTTCTGCGAAACGACAGGCCGTATGGTTTGAAATGCGAAGCATTTCAAACTGAAAATGCTCTAAGAAGGGCACTAGATTGTTTTTCAGGGGGGAAGGGAACCCCATCCTTCCCCCAACGCGCTTTTTTCGGGAGGATGAGGTGATTCGGGGGCGCTGTCGCTTTCCCTCGGCGCCGTCCCCCGGGGGAGTATGGAAAATAAAATATTATTATATGTTACAAGAAATGCTCATCTTTATCCGTCCGACTCCGCGCGCGGGTTTTGGGGAGGATAGGGGAGTTTGAGGGGGAAGGAACCCCTTTTTGCCGCAAGCAAAAGGGGTTCCTTCCCCCTCAAGACAAAGTAAGAAAGCCCTCCTTCCGTTCGGGAAGGAGGCTTTCCGTTGTTTTAGCGGCGGCCTG
>DXFI01000048.1 GCA_019114565.1 Candidatus Desulfovibrio intestinigallinarum
CAAAGATGAATATTTTTTGTAACATGTAATGATATTTGTCTTTCCATGTCGTTGATGGATGAGGATGTCGGGGGAACCAAAATCTGACAAAAAATTTCAGCGTGAAACGGTGCAGGTTTATATAGCCTGTCGTTTCGCGGAAAAACACGGTTTTTCCGCTCTCTTCGGCCGGGCGGCGCTGTGTGCCGCCTCGCATGTTGTCTTTTTCAACGGCAACATGCTCTGAAAAAAGACGTAGTTCCAGCAAGATGCACAGGCGGCGCAGTGATACTGCGCCGCCTGTGTCTGTTTTGTGTACGGGAAACGTCTTTTGACGGACACACTGATTCATCGCTCAATCAGTCTTTTCCAATATTTTCGATCTCATATTGATTTTTTCCCTGTGCCGGAGTAGGATTTTCACAATATTCTGGAGTTGCCCGCTTGCGAAGGGGTCGTCTGCGGGGCTCCGCATCCTCAATGTGGGAGAAGCGTCATGCCTTGGGCTCAGCAGTACACACCTGCCGGTAGCTTGTGGTTGTCCGCTCTGGCGGCAGCCATTCCTCTGATTATCCTTTTCTACATGCTGGCCGTCAGGCAGGCCAAAGGGCATATCGCCGCCGCCTTCGGTCTGATAGGCGCTCTGCTGGTAGCCTTCTTTGTCTGGGGCATGCCCGCCACGCTGGCCGTCAACGCGGTGTTCAACGGCGCGGCCTTCGGCCTCTTCCCCATTGTCTGGATCGTCATCACGGCCGTCTGGGTCTACAACATGACGGTGGAATCCGGCGAATTTGAAATCATCAAGGACTCGCTGGCCCGCATCACCGACGACCGCCGCCTGCAGGCTCTCTTCATCGCCTTCGCCTTCTCCGGCTTCCTGGAAGGCACGGCCGGTTTCGGCACGCCCGTGGCCATTGCCGCCGCCATGCTGGTGGGCCTCGGCTTCTCCCCCCGCTGGGGCGCGGGTATCGCGCTGCTTTCCAACACGGCTCCCGTGGCCTTCGGCGCCATCGGCGTGCCGCTGATTACGGCGGCCTCCATGTCCGGCCTTGATCAGATGACCGTCACCGCCATCGCCGGCCGTCAGCTCTCCATTCTGGCCATCATCGTGCCGCTGTGGGTCTGTACCGTCATGTGCGGCTTTACGCGCATGCTGGAAGTGCTGCCCGCCATTCTGGTCAGCGGCGTGGTCTTCGCGGGCGTGCAGTTCGCCGTGTCCAACCTCCACGGCCCCACCCTGCCCGACATTTTCTCCGCCTTTGCCACCATCATCGCGCTGATCGCCCTGCTCAAGGTCTGGAAGCCCAAGAGCATCTTCCGCTTTGAAAACGACGAACCCGTGCAGCATTCGGCTCAGGGCTATTCCACCGGCGCCGTCCTGCGCGCCTGGGCTCCTTATCTGATTCTGGCCGTCTTCGTGTTCTTCTGGGGTCTTTCTTCGTTCAAGAGCGTTCTCAACGGCATCCCCGGCACCATCTTCACCTTCGGCTGGCCCGGCCTTGACGGCAACATCGTCAAGCCCGACGGGGCTCCCTATGCCGCCAAGTACACCTTCAACTGGCTCTCCGCCGGCGGTACCGCCATCCTGCTCTCCGGCTTCGTTTCCGTGCCGCTCATGCGCGGCTACGGCTTCAACCGCGCCGTTGCCTGCCTGTTCCGCACCCTGGTGCAGCTGCGCTTCCCCATCCTGACCATCGCCATGATTCTTGGCCTGGCCTATCTGATGAACTGCTCCGGCATGAGCTCCACCCTTGGTCTGGCCTTCACCGGCACGGGCGCCTACTTTGCCTTCTTCGCGCCCATCATCGGCTGGCTGGGCGTCTTCCTCACCGGTTCGGACACCTCCGCCTGCGCCCTGTTCAGCGGCATGCAGAAGGATACCGCCATTGCCGTAGGCATGCGCCCCGAACTGGCCGTTGCCGCCAACGCGGCCGGCGGCTGCTTCGCCAAGATGGTCTCCCCGCAGTCCCTGTCCGTGGCAACCGCAGCCACCAATACTGTGGGTCAGGAAGGTTCGCTCTTCCGCTTCACCATCGGCCACAGTATTGCCCTTACCCTCATTCTTGCCGTGCTGACCTATCTCATGGTCGGCCCGCTGTCCTGGCTGCTGCCTGCCTAGGCTGCACAAGGTCTTTTTCGGCTGCCGCCTCACGGGGCGGCAGCCGCCGGAAAGCCCTCCCTGACGGAGGGCTTTTCTTTTACCCGGCTTCCTCCTTTCCGTACCGCCTTCTTTGCCGCCTGGCAGACGCCGGAAATAAAACGATCTATAGCATTTTCAGTTTGAAATGCTTTGCATTTCAAACCATACGGCCTGTCGCTTCGCGGAAAAAACGCGGTTTTTCCGCTCACTTTGGGCCGGGCGGCGCTGTGCCGCCGCCTCGCGTTTCACCTTTTTCAAAGTTGAAACGCTCTATAGCATTTTCAGTTTGAAATGCTTTGCATTTCAAACCATACGGCCTGTCGTTTCGCGGAAAAAACGTGGTTTTTCAGCTCACTTTGGGCCGGGCGGCGCTGTGCCGCCGCCTCGCGTTTCACCTTTTTCAAAGTTGAAACGCTCTAAAAAACGACAGATGTAAAAAATCCTGACAGTTGTTAATACCACGCATGAGAGGCCGCGCAGGCAGCCAAAACTACTTTTTCAGTAAAATAAAGATGTTGAACGCCACCAAGGCGATTGTGCAAAATGGAACATTTATTGCTAAAAGAAAATATCGTGATGAAGCCGTACCGGGGGGAGGTACGGCAGCCAAATCCAACGGAGGAGTTATGAGCTTCGGCAGAGACTTGTACCACTTTCTCTTGAGCAGCTCCCAGGCCTATGCCAAATGGGATCTGGAAGTCAGTACATCCATCATCAAAAACCGCAAAAAACTTTTGATCCTGCTGGCGCTGGCTGCGCCCATTCTGCTGGTCTGCGGTGCGGAAGCCTATGAAGCCCACGAAATGCTGGGCGGCAAATCCGCTTATGCGCCCGCCTTCTATACGACGACCATCTTCCTGGCCTCCATTGCCGTAGGTCTGGCCGCGGGTCTGATTACCGGCTGTATCGGCGCGGGCGGCGGCTTCATCATTACGCCCGCCCTCATGGCTGCCGGCGTCAAGGGTATTCTGGCCGTCGGTACGGACCTGTTCCACATCTTTGCCAAGGCCATCATGGGCACGACCGTGCACAAGAAGCTGGGCAACGTGTCCGTCAAACTGGCTATCGCCTTCCTCGTGGGTTCCGGCGCGGGCACCTTCATCGGCGGCGCCATCAACAAGGGTCTGTACAACTCCGACCCGCTGCTGTCCGAACTCTTCATCAGCACCATCTACGCCGTGCTGCTGGGCTTCCTCGGCTTCTACGCCCTGTTTGACTTCCTCAAGGCGACCCGCGGCAGCAAGGCTGCCCAGAGCAACGACGCCCACGGCGGCAGCGTGGGCATGACCGGCATCTCCATGAAACTGCAGGGCATGCACATTCCGCCCATGATCACCTTTGACGAAGACCTCGTCCCCGGCGGCCGTCGCATTTCCGGCTGGATCATCGCTGCCGGCGGCGCCGTGGTCGGCATGCTCGCGGCCATCATGGGCGTGGGCGGCGGCTTCGTCACCTTCCCCATGTTCGTGTACATCTTCGGCGTGTCTTCCATGACCACCGTGGGCACGGACATCCTGCAGATCATCTTCACGGCCGGTCTGGCCTCCATCGGCCAGTATGCCATTTACGGTTACGTGTTCTACACGCTGGCCGTGGGCATGCTGCTCGGCTCCCTGCTCGGCATTCAGATCGGCGCTCTGACCACCAAGGTCGTCAAGGGCGTGCACATCCGCGGCTTCTACGCCATCTCCATCATCTCCGGTTTCATCAACCGTGCGGCCACCCTGCCCAAGAAGCTTGTGGAAATGGAAGTGCTCGACTGGTCGCCCACGGTCTGCAACTGGATTGAAGAAATCGGCAATGTCGTCTTCTGGGGCGTCGTCGCCTTCTTCGGAATCTGGGTGTTCAGCAAGTTCTTTATGAATCTCGGCAAGCTCAGAGGGGAGGCGTAGTCATGCTCATTCATGAAAAAGGCCCCTTCATCCGGGGT
Organism: Candidatus Desulfovibrio intestinigallinarum; assembly: GCA_019114565.1. Lineage (GTDB taxonomy): Bacteria > Desulfobacterota > Desulfovibrionia > Desulfovibrionales > Desulfovibrionaceae > Desulfovibrio > Desulfovibrio intestinigallinarum. The sequence continues at coordinate 4,050 of DXFI01000048.1, forward strand.
TCCATCCTGCTGGTTTCGTTCCTTGTCCTGTTCTGCGTCCTGCTGACGCCCGTCATGCACGACGAACACGGCAAGCCCGTAACCGGCCTGCAGTACGCGGATAACGTCTTCAACGAACTCTCCAAGGGTTCTTCCTACTTCATCCCCAGCGTGCGGGAAAGCATCAAGAAGGTTGAAAGCCTCAACGTCAACATCAACGTCAAGCTGAAGAAGCCCGAACTGGGCGAAACCGCCGTCATGGCCTTCCAGAAGGCCGGCGTTCAGGCCAGCTTTGCCGACGGCAAGCTGAGCTATCAGGGCAACCTCGGCACGCTGCTCTCTTCGGCCACCGATGACGCGGATCGTCTCTACCACAACGACGACGCCGCTGTTTCCCAGAAGTACAACGGCGCGGATGCGCTCAAGGTCGCCCGTGCCTGGTGGTATTCCCTGTCCCCCAGCATCAAGGAACTGCAGAAGCAGGGCCTGATTGCCGAAGCGCAGGTGGTGGATCAGGTTATCCGCCGCGCCATCGAGCCCGGCAACAACTTCTTCAGCGTGACCGCCGTGAAGGTGTCGGATCATATCTGGCTCATGTCCGGCATGCTGATCTTCTATGTCATCTATACTCTGTGGTACGGCTTCTCCATCTTCGAGCTCTTTGAAGGTATCGGCCTTGCCATGACCAAGTCCAAGGTCAAGCAGGAAGGCTAGCCCTCTCCCCCTGTCCATAAAAAAGACCGGGAGCCCCGCAGGCTCCCGGTCTTTTTTATGGAGTATTTTCCGTCTGAAACGGCGTTTCGAGCCATACCTGTCGTTTTGCAAAAAAACGCGTTTTTTCCGCTCACTTTGGGCCGGGCGACGCTGTGCCGCCGCCTTCGCGTTTCACCTTTTTCAAAGTTGAAACGCTCTATGGCACTTTTTGCATGGCATTAATTTTGCTTATTTCTTGAAAAAGCAAAAAACCGACACATCCTGTCCCGCAGCAAATCTGCGCCGGACGGGATTCCCGGGAGGAAGCCATGTATTCTTCAGCTATAGCCCCTCATGCCCTGTTTGTTCTTCCTTATGAAAACAACGATGACGACTGCGGCTCGGCAGCTCCCCTGCAGGATGTGGCGGAACTGAGTCTGCCTGTCTTCCCCCTTGATGACGAAGACGACGACATTGTGCCGCTGCTTGCCGCCATGCCGCCGCATAGCTGCGCCCCCGTTTCGGGATACTACGCCGCTCTGTAGCAGAGTGGCTCCCTGTATTTGAGGGAGAGGGAACACCTTCTGCTCTCGATGCCCTGACGACCTTTTGTCGCACGACACGGCCTGCGACCGTTATTCGTTCGTTCGCTGCCGACGCGGAGCAGTTTTTCCCTCTCCTTTCCTGCACGGCTTGCCGCACAGCTTTTCCGCAGTAAGAAATTTTTTCGATGCTTGCCTTTGAATTTGGCCACTTATGCTTTACGCCCTCTGCTTCGGAGCAGGAAATCGTCATGGTTATAGCTCCCAGGGCGGAATATTCCTCGCTGCAAGAGTTTATCACAGCAGCTTTTGCCTTTTTGGAGTGGTCTGAGACAGACAAAGAGTACTCCGGTATCCCTGCTTCCGACACAGATCTTGATTTCATAAAAAAGAAAATAAAAGAGATGGATCAACGAGTGCATATCGCATTTCAGCCAATTACCAATGCGGTGCACATCATGACGCCACAATGGAATCAGGCAACATTGGGGCTGGAAACTGAACAGGAGTATATATTTTATTCGTGGATGACCACAGTATAATTTGCTGCGCGGCGTCACCTGCTTTTACGATAAAAACACCACCATGCTCTCCATCCCGGAACTCACCGCCGCCCTACGACACAAAAAAACGCCTCAAAAAGACAGAACTTCCGAAGGACTCCCTCCAGAAAAGGCGGGCTTTTTTATTTTCAGAAATACGACGTAAGCACACGAACCGGTCCTCTAGAGCATTTTCAGTTTGAAACGCTGCGCGTTTCAAACCATACGGCCTGTCGTTTCGCGGAAAAAACGCGGTTTTTCCGCTCACTTTGGGTCGGGCGGCGCTGTGCCGCCGCCTTCGCGTTTCACCTTTTTCAAAGTTGAAACGCTCTACATCTAGAGCATTTTCAGTTTGAAAAAAATTAAAGGAGGAAGAAAGCCTTTGCCTTCTTCCTCCTTAGAAAACAGAATACGTCAGAGCCTAGCGTTCAGGACGCGGAGCCACAGGCGGCGGGGGCGGCAGCGGGCGGCCCTTCTTTCCCGCGGGAATCATGGCATAGCGGTAAATTTCGTGAATTTCCTTGTCATAGCCGGGATAAAGCCCCTTGGTCATGCCCAGCACGATATGAGCGCCGCGATTGTAGAGCAGCAGCAGGTCGCCGGTGGACGGGTCCACGCACAGACCTTCGATTTCGCCCTGACGCAGCACTTCGTCAAACGCCTTTTCATGCACGACGCGCGCGCTGGTGGCGGAGGAGATATCCACACGGTACAGATTATCCGGTTCGTTGTCGTCGGCGGTGCCGTCATCGGCCGTCAGATAAAGAGAACCGTTCCAGGCAAACACGCCCTGCACCCACTGCGGCACGGGCTGCAAATGCACCTTGCGCAGATACTTGCCGTCCAGCGTGTACTCATACAGATAGCGGCCGCTTTCCTCGCCGACCCACGAGCACATCCACACGGTCCGGCGAATGGGGTCCACCGTAATGCCGGAAACTTCCATCTGTCCCGACGCGGGCTCGAAGGCAAAGGTGCGCTTCAGTTGCAGGGTATCCGCGTCATGCACGGCAATCTGAATATCCTTGCCCACGCCATCCATGAAATTTTCGGCGCTGACATAGATCTCGCCGTTGTAGACGTCGATGTCGCCGATATGGTTGGAGGGAATCTTGTACCCTTCAAAGGGTTTGTCGTTCACCTTGATCAGATTGCCCTTCATATCGTACTTGAGCAGCTTGGCGCTGTCGCTCACGTAGATATACTTGCCGTCACAGGCAACACCCTGCCGCCCGGCCACAGGCATGACGCTTTTCAGCTCATATTTGTAGCTGGGCGCGTGGGGCGCAGCCTGCGGCATGGCGACGGGCGCCATCAAGGATGCCCCGAGCAACAGGGCAGGCACAAGAAACATGGATTTCATACGCATCTCCTTGGTGCGGACCCTGCCTCGGCATTTCCCCATGAAATGCGCGGCGGGCCTGTAAAAAGTATGCGCCATCTCGCACCTTCCCGCAAGTCTCCGCCCTGTGTCATTCAGGTGTTTTTTTCTGTTGCATCCATAAAGCATTTTCCTCTTGAAACGCTGTGTGATTCAAACCATACGGCCTGTCGTTTCGCGGAAAAAGTGCGTTTTTTCCGCTCACTTTGGGTCTGGCGGCCCTGTCTGCCGCCGCCGCACGTTTTACTTTTTCAAAGGTAAAATACTCTAAAAAAGCGCCCCTGCCGCTACCGGCAGGGGCGCTTTGCAAAATGCCGGAAATGGCACGGGCCTACTTGATGGCCGCAGCCCCGGCCCTGGCCACATTGGTATCTTCGGCAACGCTGCCGCCGCTCACGCCGATGGCGCCGATCACAACGCCCTTGCGCACCAGCAGCTCGCCGCCGCCAAAGATAACAAGACCGTCATTGGTCGCTTCGATGCCGAAAAGCTCCTTGCCGGGCTGCGCGGCCGCGCCGAGCGCCGACGTGGGCATATTGAAATAACGCGCCGTCACGGCCTTCTTTATGGAAACGTCAATGCTGCCAAGGAAGGCCCCGTCCTGCCGCACGAAGGTTTTCAGATGGCCGCCCGCATCCACGACGGCGATGTTCATGGGCACGCCCTGCGCCTTAGCCTTTTCCAGAGCCGCCTTCTGTACGGCCAGGGCTTCTTCCATAGTCAGATCCCCGGGCAAATGCGTCTTGGGACCGGCAGCAAAAGCCGAGGAAGCCAGTATCAGCAAAAAGGCACAGAAGAGGGGAAGCAGACGACGCAACATGACAGGACTCCTTTCGACCCGCAGGTCGCAGCAGATGGAAACTGCGCCAAAGGGCGCAATGCCGTTTCCTGCACGCTAGCACGGAGAAGGCGGGGGAGCAAGCCGGGCAGCAGGCTTGCCTGTCTCTCCGTCGTTATCCTGACACCGTGACAGCACGTTTCTTGCAGATATGCCTTAAAGGAGGTGCGCCATGTCAAAGACCGGCTGTATGACACGCTGCCTGCACTGGGCAGGTCTTGCCCTGCTGCTGACCTGTACCCTCGGACACGCAGCCCTGCTGTTTTACGGCAGCAAAACGCCCCTGACCGGCATTCCCCTGTATGCCCCGGGATTCGAGGTCCGGGCCGAAGGCATGAACGTCCAGTATATACCTCTTGCCGGCAGAGAACTGCGCAGCGTTACCGTTCACGCCAACGGTTAGGACTTTTTGTCTTTGAGGGAGGCAAAACGCGAGGCGCAGACAGCGCCGCCGCCCGGAGTGCGTGGAAAGCAGCGATGTTTTCCGCGAAACGACAGGCCGTATGGTTTGAAGTGCGAAGCGCTTCAAACTGAAAATGCCCCGCGGCTATCCTCCGCGCAAAGCCGCCTCTTTCGTACGACGGACATGCCGGGAAGAAATCCGGCATCCCGCAACGAAGGCATCATTATGCCGTCTCATCCGCAAGCGCCGACACCTGCACAAGATAACGGCCCAGGGGCAGAAGCGCTGCCAGCAATCCCGGCCGATCCAGCTGTCCGGCGTCATAGAGCAGCAGTGCGGAGCCCGTCACGACATTAAATGTCGCTTCGCGCAGTCCGGGATGCTCCAGCAGTTCCCGCCGCAGCGCATCAGGCACAGGGGCAGCGCGCAGCGCGGGATGCCGCAAACGGACACGCCCCTCGGTAAAGCTCACGATATGCGCCGCAAGACAGCGCAAGGCCGTCTCATTGTCGTCCGCCATGACGGCTGCGCCCTCGCCTTCCCGGCAAAGAGCACACGCGGCTGATTCCGAAGACTGCCCCCTCCCGGAGGGAATTTTCCCGGCGGCCCGCGCCTTCTGCTCACCCGACAGAGCACCCAGCAGCTCTTCCAGCGGCATCTTCTGCTGCCGGCCGCCTCCCTGACTGCCGCGGCCGCCAGTCCCGCCACCCCGGCCAGCCCCTCTTCCCTTGCCGCCAAGAGCCATCTTTGCCAGTTCCAGCGCCATCTTACCGCCGCCTGCTGCCATTGCACCCTTGCCCAGACCTCCCAGCAGGCCCAGCGCCAGACGTCCTAACATATCCAGTTACCTCCGGAACAGCCGCACAACACACCGTTGCGTATGACACGAGCGCGGGCGGCTAAACCGCGCCGTCTTCGGATGTCGCATTATCCCCGGACAGCCCGTCCGCCTGTCCCGCCATCCGGCCGCGACGGCAGGCACCTGCCCCCTTGCGGCCCATTCCCTGCCCATGTCCGTGACCACGCCCGCACTCTTCCCTGCCAGCCGACAAAACGCCGTTTCCGCCGTGTCTGTCTGTTCCCTGTTCCGCGCCGCCGCAGCCCTGCCGCCAGCCGCTGCCGTGACCATGCGGCCCGTGCGGACCATGCCCATGACGCTGCCTGCCGGAATGTTCGCACAACATGACATTTCCTCCTTCAATGACAAGAGCCCGCCCCTGACATAAAGCTGTTGCAACCTGCCTGCGCGCTTCGCCAAGAATGCGGCACAGGGTCGGGGCGGAAACATCCATAACCGCTGCGGCCTGATCCTGCGGCATGCCTTCCGCATCAACCAGGCGCAGGGCCTCCAGCATATCCAGCCCGATGCGATTTTCTCCCTCCGGGACGCCGCCCTGCGGCCCATAGCGGCGGCAGGACGGAAGGACGCCGATCCGGCGGGGTTTGCACGGTCTCATACCCCCTCCTTTAGTTATGAAATATATTTCATAACTAAAACCGACAGGTCTCTCTGTCAAGGCCTTTGCATTATTTCAGACAGATTTCGCTTTCCTCCATCTGGCCCTCTCAGCTCGAAAGTTTGCAAAAAAAGGCCGCTCCGGCAGCACGAATCAGCCGGAACAGCCCTTACAACGTTTTTCAGTTAGAGCAATTTCAGTTTGAAATGCTTTGCATTTCAAACCATACGGCCTGTCGTTTCGCGGAAAAAGTGCAGTTTTTCCGCTCACTTTTGGCCGGGCTGCGCTGTGCCGCCGCCTCGCGTTTTACCTTTTTCAAAGGTGAAACGCTCTAAAAACAAAAAACGCCGCCTGCGTAAACAGACGGCGTAAAAATGGAGCGGGAGACGGGATTTGAACCCGCGACTTCAACCTTGGCAAGGTTGCACTCTACCACTGAGTTACTCCCGCAAAAGCGGCTATGATATGGAGCGGGAAACGGGATTTGAACCCGCAACCTTCAGCTTGGGAAGCTGACACTCTACCGTTGAGTTATTCCCGCC
>DXFI01000049.1 GCA_019114565.1 Candidatus Desulfovibrio intestinigallinarum
AAAGCGGGGGCGTCTGCGCCATCAAGGACGATATGGCCGACATTCTTGAGAAAATGAATGCCGCCGATGTGATCGTCATGGCCAGCCCTGTCTATTTTTACTCCATCGACGCACAGATGAAGGCGCTCATCGACCGTACCGTGGCGCAATGGCTGACTATCAAGAACAAGGAATTTTACTACATCATGACCGCCGCGGAAGAAAGCGCCACCGTGATGGACTGCAGCCTGGAATGTTTCCGCGGGCTGGCAAAATGTCTCAAGGGGTCCGTTGAACGCGGCGTCATTTACGGAAAAGGCGTATATGAACCAGGAGAGATCGAATCCAAACCCGCTATGCAGGAAGCTTATGACATGGGCCGCAGGGCATAGTGGAGAGCGCGGACATGAAACAACGTCTGTTGGGAAACGGCCTGTCTGTCTCGGAAATCGGGCTTGGCTGCATGGGCATGGATCATGCGTATGGCAAACCCGCTCCACGGGACGCAATGGTACGACTTCTCCGTCATGCTCTGGATCTTGGGTGCAACTTTTTTGATACCGCTGTCGTGTATGGCGAAGCTAATGAGGAATTGCTCGGCAAAGCGTTCTCTTCCATTCGTGATCAGGTCGTGCTGGCGACCAAATTCGGCATTGTCGGCCAGCGCATTGTGAACGGTAAGCCCGTCAATCTGTTGGACAGCAAGCCCGCGTCCATTCGCCGGCAGGTGGAAGGGTCCCTTCTCCGGCTCAAAACCGACCACATCGATCTCTTTTATCAACACCGTGTGGATCCTGATGTGGAACCGGAAATCGTTGCGGAAACCATGAGCGCCTTGATCCGGGAAGGCAAGATTCTGGGCTGGGGGCTTTCCAACGCGCCCGTTGCCTACATGAAGCGCGCTCATGCCGTCTGCCCTCTGGCCGCTGTGGAAAATCAGTATTCCATGCTGTGGCGCGAACCGGAAAAAGGGCTGTTTGACCTGTGCGCGGCCATGAACATCGCCTTTGTCGCCTACAGTCCGCTGGGCAACGGTTTTCTGAGCGGGCGTTTCACTCGTGACGCCGTATACGGAGAAGGCGACTTTCGCGGTTTCATGGGGCGATTCAGGCCGGAGGTCATGGAGCATAATCAGGCATTGCTGAGCATCATCCGAAATATGGCTGAAAACAAGCAGGCTACGCCCGCCCAGATTGTCCTCGCCTGGGAACTGGCGCAGCGGCCTTTCATCATCCCTATTCCCGGCACGACCAGCCCGCAGCGTCTGGAAGAAAATCTGGGGGCGGCGCTCATTGAGCTTTCCCTGGAGGAGCTGGCGGCCATAAACGACACACTGGCTCAAATTGACGTGGATGAAACATACTTCTGAAAAGCTCTCCTCAGGGAACAGCATGAAGAAGTTGCTTTGCCTCCTCGTTCTGACGGTCGGGACAGCGACCTTTTCCGTCCCGGTCGCATCTGTCACAAAAGGTCATACGGAGGGCGATATGGATGCTCCTGTCTGGCTCACGGAATCGGATACCATTGCCGACATGGTGAATCATCCCGCTTTTGCCGGTTTCGGTGTGCATCTGCTACCGAGGCCGCAGGACGCGCAAAGCGATCTGCCCCTGCGTGAAGTCGGACGGCTCATGCCCTGGCACAGCCATATACGGCCCGACATGGTGACGGCCGCGCTGAACCGCATGCTAGGCGACGCCATGACCGGCAAGCCCGTGTTTTACCCTTTTCATACGGAGCGTGAAAAACGAGAGCAAACCGGCCTGTTCTTTTTCAGAGGCAGGCCGGGCGCCCCCTTTGCCCTGATTTTTCCGGGCGGGGGCTTTGCCTATGTCGGTTCCCTGCACGAAGGCTTTCCGCTGGCGGATGCGCTGAGCCGCAAGGGCTACAACGCCTTTGTCCTGCACTACCGCACCGGCGGCCCGACGGCGGCTTATGAAGACATGGCCGCCGCGCTTTCCTGGATTTTTCGCCATGCGGAAGAAATGGAGGTGTCTAGCCAGAGTTATTCGGTGTGGGGCGGCTCGGCGGGCGGACGCATGGCGGCCGATCTGGGCTCCTATGGCGCGACGGCCTTTGGCGGAGACCGTGTTCCGCGCCCGGCGACCATCATCATGGCCTACACCGGGCACGATCGGTATACGGTAAACGATCCCCCGACCTTTGCCGTGATCAGTCAGGATGACCCCATAGCCTCCCCCTCCGTGATGGCGCGCCGGATCGCCGCGTTGGACGTGGCAGGCGTAGATACTGAGTTTCATCTGTACCGCAACGCCGGCCACGGTTTCGGCATCGGCACAGGAACCGATGCGGAGGGGTGGGTGGATCTCGCCGTCCGCTTCTGGGAAAGACATCTGAAAAGCAATACCCCATGAATTGGGGGAAGAACATGCTGCTGGCCTTCAATTTGAGCATTTTCCGTTTGAAAAGCTTCCCGTTTAAAAGCACACGGCCTGTCGTTTCGAAAAAAAGCGTGCTTTTCCGACAGGTTGGACAGGACGGAGCTGTGCCGCCGCCTCACGTTTTGCCCCCCTCCTACGCGCTACGCCTTGCTGACGCAAAAAGTCGCCCGACCGTGTGAAAGGCGCACCACGCGCGAGATACGGCGCGGACAACGGCAGCGATAACATAGTTCTACCACGCCTACAAAATAGACGTACAGCGTCAGAGCATACCCTTACCGCACCTGGCTTGCCGCCAAGTAGGCATTTCCTGTATCGTGCCGGGGACGTGGCGGTACGAAAAGACGGCGTACCGCTCCATCCGGCTAGAGCATTTTGCCTTTAAAAAAGGCAAAATGCGAGGCGGCAGCACAGCGCCGCCCGGCCCAAAGTGAGCGGAAAAACCGCGTTTTTTCCGCGAAACGAAAGACCGTATGGTTTGAAATGCACAGCATTTCAAACTGAAAATGCTCTAGAGCAATTCAACTTTGAAATGAGAGGGAACTCTCGATTCATCTGCCGCAATCGTTGCCGTTCGTATTTCTCAGCGCGCCATTTTCATAGCGGTAGATAGGGATACTCTTTTTACATCTCAAAGTTGAATTGCTCTAATATCGGCCTGCCGTTATGCGGAGCTGTATCTGTATAATTTCGGGGAAGTCTGTTCGGAGTGTGCGCGGTAGCATTTTGCGGAGTGTTGCAAATAAAGCGCGCTGGGGAAGGAGAGGGGGCCGGGGGAGGAGTACAAGAACGCCTTTCCTGCGGAAAGGCTGGGCCTCTCGCGCGAGCAGAGGGGTCTCTCCCCCGGCACACAAGCAACCGTTTGTTCCGGCTGCTCAGGCGAAGTTATAGCCGGCGGCGAGGGCCTCGGCGTTGGCGGGGATGAGTTTGGCGTAGTGGCTGCCGACCACGCGGTTCAGGGCGTCCTGAACGCAGGCGAGGGGCAGGGCGTCCGTGGCCTTGAGCCATGCGCCGAGGGCCACCATATTGGCCATTTTGACGGAGCCTATTTTCAGCGCCATATCATTGGCGGGGATGTAGACGGTACGGCGTTTGTCGTCCACGAGCGCCTTGTCGATGAGCGAGGCGTTGACGATCTGCACGCCGCCGTCGGCCAGCCGGGGCTGGAACTTGGCGAGCGAGGGCTCGTTGAGCACGATGGTGGAAAGGGGCGTCTGCACCAGCGGCGAGCCCACGGCTTCAACGTCGATGACCACGGTGCAGTTGGCGGTGCCGCCGCGCATTTCCGCGCCGTAGACGGGCAGGAAGCTGACTTCCCGTCCGTATTCCATACCGGCCTGCGCCAGCAGGTTGCCGATGAGCATGACGCCCTGACCGCCGAAGCCCGCAATGATGACATCCTGATAAGCGGAAGTTGTCATGAGAGCCTCACTTGTCCAGAAGATTTTTAGTCACGCCCAGCGGGAAGACCGGGATCATTTCTTCGGAGATGCGCCGGTTGGCCGCCTGGGGCGTCATATGCCAGTTGGTGGGGCAGCCGGAAAGCAGCTCCACAAAACCGAAACCAAGGCCCCGCAACTGCACTTCAAAGGCATTGCGCAGGGCCTTTTTTGCGGCGCGCACATGCTTCACGCTGTCCAGCGCGCAGCGTTCGGCATAGGCCACGCCGTCCAGCCCGGCCATCAGCTCCGCCATGCGCAGGGGGCCGCCTTCGCCGAGAAGGTGACGTCCTTCGGGGGTCGTGGTGGTCTTCTGCCCGAGCAGGGTGGTGGGGGCCATCTGGCCGCCCGTCATGCCGTAGACGGTATTGTTGATGAAGATGGCGGTAATCAGTTCGCCGCGGTTGGCGGCATGAACGGATTCGGCCAGTCCTATGGCCGCCATGTCTCCATCGCCCTGATAGGTGAAGACCACGCTGCCGGGATTGGCGCGCCGCACGCCGGTTGCCACGGCGCAGGCGCGGCCATGCTGGGCCTCCAGCGCGTCAACGGTGAAATAGTCGTAACTGAACGCCGAGCAGCCCACGGAAGCCACAAGAATGGTTCGATCCGCCACGTTCAGCTCGTCAAGCACTTCGGCCACCAGCCGGTGGGCGATGCCGTGGTGACAGCCGGGGCAGTAATGGGTCGGGCGATCCGCCTGGGAGGCGGGAGCATCAAAGACGAGGCGCTCGTCGTCCCGGGGGCGCAGGGCGTCCGGCGTCGGCATGCAGGAACTGTTCATGAGCGCATCTCCTTGCCCGCCAGCGCCATGCGGACGGGCTCTTCAAGCATCTGTGCGTTGGCCAGCAGGCCGGGCATGAGGCCGTGCCAGAGTACCTCGGCGCCGCAGCCCGCCGCGCCGAAGAGGGCGAGGCGCACATCCTCGACCATCTGTCCCAGATTCTGTTCGACGACGAGAAAGCGCTGGCCGGGCCGGGCCGCGGCCAGAGCGCGCAGCGCTTCGTCCGGGAAGGGGTACAGGGTGACGGGCCGGAACAGGCCCACGGCCAGCCCCTGTTCGCGGAGCGTGCGCAGAGTGCTGCGCACGGCGCGGGCAATGCTGCCGTACGCCACAACGACGAGATCCGCGTCGTCCACATTGTAGGCGATGCTGCGGGCTTCGGCGCGCATGGCCTCGTACTTGTCCTGAAGGAGGCGGTTGCGGGCGGCAAGAGCGCCTTCGGCAAGATATACGGACTTGATGAGCCGGGGAGCGGCGTCGGGGCCGCGCTTGCCGCGACCTTCCACACGCCAGGGCGCGGCCAGCGCGTCCAGCTGCGCGGGCGAAAGCGCGTCGGCCGGAGGCGTGCGGCGCACGGGTTCCTTTATCTGTCCCACGATGGCGTCGCCAAGCACCATGACGGGGTTGGCATAGGTGAAAGCCAGCGCAAAGGCGCGGAACATGAAATCATAGCACTCCTGCGCCGTTGCCGGAGCAAGGACGATATTGCGGTGATCGCCGTGGCCGCCGCCTTTGACGGCCTGAAAATAGTCGCCCTGCGACGGGCCGATGTCGCCCAGCCCCGGGCCGCCGCGCGCCATATTGACGAGCACGGCGGGCAGCATGCTGCCGTTCATGTAGGAAAGGGCCTCCTGCATGAGGGAAATGCCGCAGCCGGAGGAGGACGTCATGGACGGAACCCCGGCGGCGCAGGCTCCGAGCAGCATGGAGGCTGCGGCCACTTCGCTTTCGGCCTGCACATAATGCCCGCCGATGGACGGCAGCAGACGCGACATGGTTTCGGGGATTTCGTTCTGGGGCGTGATGGGATAGCCGAAATAACAGCGGCACCCGGCATCCACCGCGCCGAAGGCGACGGCTTCGTTGCCCTTGATCAGTGTGCGTGCGACGGTGTCGTTCATGCCTTGCCTCCTTCCGCTGTCCGGACGGTGCGGAAGACGCGGATGGCAGTGTCCGGGCACATGGTGGCGCAGGACGCGCAACCGGTGCAGCCGTCGCCGGCGGTCATGACTTCATAGCCCTGATGATTGAAGCGTCCCGACGGGCTGATGATGCCCACGGGGCAGGCGTCAACGCAAAGGCGGCAGCCCTTGCAACGCTCTTCCAGAAAAACAATTCGAGACATGGAACAATATCTGCCTGGCGCAATGATGGAATGGCGGGTTATGCCGGGGAAGAACCGCGCCATGCTGCGCCGACAGGTGCGAGAGTCTTCTCCCGACAGGGGATGTTGAGGTCTGGTGGGGGAATGTAAGAGGGAGCTCCCTCCTCAGCGCGCTTTTATCTGAAGGATGAAATTTTTCGGAACTGCGCTTTCTTGTTCTGCGGCAACCGTCCCCCGGAAGTATACGGGGTATGGGAACATGGAAATTTTTTGTCGTTCGCCGGATTAACAGAGAACAGTTCTTGCGGCATATGCATGCGAATGTTTAACCCTATTGGATAGCTATGAATAGCGACAACTAGAAATTTGCGTGCACGTTTGCCTTGTGCTTTTGAAGCCCTCCGGAAAAGCGCGCTGGGGAAAGGATGGGGGGCTTGGGGGGAAGGGAAACAGCTCTCGCGCTAGCAGAGGGGTTTCCCTTCCCCCCAACAGTCTGCGAAGACGCCTAGCGGATCAGCATGGCGTCGCCGTAGGAAAAGAAGCGGTAGCCCTCGCGCACGGCCTCCTCATAGGCTGCGAGCACGCGTTTTCTTCCGGCAAAGGCGGAAACCAGCATGAGCAGCGAGGATTCCGGCAGGTGGAAGTTTGTCAGCAGTCCGTCGATGACCCGGAAGGGGCGGCCGGGATAGAGGAAAATGTCCGTCCAGCCGGCAAAGGGCTGCACGCGCCCGCAGAGCTGGGCCACGCCTTCCAGCGTGCGGGTGGAGGTTGTGCCCACGGCTATGACCGGGCGTTTTTCCGCCTTGGCGCGGGCCACGGCCTCGGCGGTTTCCTCGCTGATTTCCACGTATTCGCGGTGCATGGCGTGGCGGCGGATATCTTCGCTGCGCACGGGGCTGAACGTGCCGTAGCCCACGTAGAGCGTGACTTCCGCCCAGCCGAAACCGGCTTCGCGCAGGCGTTCGCGTACTTCTTCGGTAAAGTGCAGACCTGCCGTGGGGGCGGCGACGCTGCCGATTTTATCGGCGCGGGAGTAGACCGTCTGATAGCGCCCGGCGTCTTCTTCGCCGTCGGCGCGCTTGATGTAGGGGGGCAGGGGAATGTGCCCTGTGGCGGCGAAGGCTTCGGCCAGATCTCCGCTCCAGGAAAGCAGGGCGCGGCGGCGGCCGAAGGGGCCGGATTCCAGCACGGTGACGGAAATGCCCGCGCCGAAGCGCAGGGTTTCGCCGTCGCGGATGCTGCCCCCGGAGCGGACGAGGCCTTCCACTTCCGCGCACAGGGCGCTTTCGCCGTCGCGGGAGGGCATGGCCTGCCGCAGCACCAGCGGCAGGGGCGTCAGCAGCAGAAATTCCACCTTGCCGCCCGTGGAGCGGGTTCCGAGCAGGCGGGCCTGAAGCACGCGGGAATTGTTGGCGACAAGCAGCGCGCCTTTCGGCAGGCAGTCAGGCAGCTCGGCGAACATGTGGTGTTCCAGCGGAGCGTCGCCCTTGCGGGCCATGACCATGAGGCGGGAGTCGCCGCGATGTTCGGGCGGGAACTGAGCTATCTGTTCCTGCGGCAACTCGAAGGTATAATTGTGCAGTAAAAAATCGTCGTCAGCGAACATGGAACCATCCTTCATTTCGTGGCATCCCGTCCGGGATGCAGCGGGCGCGCCTTGCGGCGGGCATGCTTGCCAGCTCATGGCGGAGAGGCTATCCTCACCAACGCCGCGCCGGGAAAGAACGGCGCGCGCCGGGCGGATCGCCGCGGACAGCAGAGCTCCGCCGGGAGCCCGGCCGCTCCTGCGCTGGAGCAGATTACGCGGAAGAGGAGTATACTCATGCGTCGATTGCTTGTCACGTGTGTGTTGCTGGGGGGGCTTGCCGGGGGCGGTTGCGCCGACATGGGCATTTCCAACCCCTTTGGCGGCAGCTCGCCCATGATTACCAATAACGGAGTGGAGGTTGCGCAAAGCGATCTGCTGGGCGTTGTTCTGCCCTCGGGCATGCGCCGCTTTCCTTCGCACGGATACCGTCTTTCCAGCCTCAACGGCGGCGAAGGGCTGGAAGTCCTGAGAGGCAGCGTGGGCGGCGGTTCCCTCATGAACAGTCTGCACACTGGGCTGAGCGCGCAGGGCTGGAATGTGCGTTCCTGCTGGCGTAAGGATGACAGGATCATGTGCGTGTATGAAAATCAGAGCCGCGTGGCCGTTATCCGCATATCGTCGCAGGCCATGCTCAGCCTGCTGGAAATCTGGGCAGGCAGCCGTCTGCCGGACGGCAGCCCGCTGAATATTCCCGTGGCTCCTCCCGCGTCGGGAGGAAGCGCCGCGTCGCCTTCTTCGTCGGATTCCGGCGGGTTTGAGCCCGAAGGCACGCCGCAGGACTGGGGCGGCTCTTCGCCGTCTCCCTCGTCTTCCGGCGGCTGGGGCGGCAGTTCCGGCGGACTTGAGGAGCGCCCGCTATGATGGATGCCTTTTCTTCTGCCGCGCAGAATACCTCTTTTGCCGGTCGGCGTCTGCACCTGGGCATTTGCGGTTCCATCGCCTGCTACAAGATGGCGGATGTGCTGCGCGCCCTGCTGAAAATGGGGCTGCATGTTTCAGTGACGCTGACGGATGGCGCGCGGCAGTTCGTTACGCCGGGGCTGTTCGAGGCGCTGGGGGCCATGCCTGTCTTTACCAATCATGCGCCGCGTCAGGACAGCTTCGGGGAAGAGGCTTTCGCCCATCTGGAGCCGGGGCAGCGCGCCGAGGCCATGCTCATTGCGCCCGCCTCCGCCGATGCGCTGGCGCGGCTTGCGGGCGGCCGGGCCTGCGACATGCTGTCGGCGCAGGCGCTGGCCTTTGACGGGCCGCTGCTGGTGGCTCCGGCCATGAATCCCCGCATGTGGGCCCATGCCGCCACACAGGACAATGTCGCAACCCTGCGGCGGCGGGGCGTGCGTATTCTGGCTCCGGGCAACGGCAGTACTGCGTGCGGCGATCAGGGGCAGGGGCGGCTTGTGTCGTCCGATGAACTTTTGCTGGCCTGCCTGCAGGCTCTGGCCCCGCAGGATATGGCGGGCCTGCGCGTCATGGTGACGCTGGGCCCTACGCGGGAACCGTGGGACGGCGTGCGTTTCTGGAGCAATCCTTCCAGCGGCCGCATGGGGGCCGCGCTGGCGACGGCGGCCTGGTTGCGGGGAGCCACTGTCGAGGCCGTCTGCGGGCCCGGCTGTCCGCCGCTGCCGGACGGCGTGCGGCGTCACGATGTGCGGACCGCCCGGGAGATGTTCGAGGCGGCGCAATCGCTCTGGTCGGAAATGGATCTCGGCGCGTTCAGCGCCGCCGTGGCGGATTTTTCGCCTGTTCCCTACGGTGAGGCCAAGTTCAAGAAGGAGGGCGCGTCCGACGGTTTTTCCGTGTCCTTTACTTCCAATCCCGACATTTTGCGCACTCTTTCGCTGGGGCGGCGGGAAGGGCAGAAGGTGCTGGGCTTTGCCGCGGAAACCGCGCCGGATATGGATGCCCTGATGACGCTTGTCCGGGGCAAGCGTCAGCGCAAGCAGGCCGATCTGCTGGCCGGTAATGCCGTCAATGCGCCGGGCTGCGGTTTTGGCACGGACAGCAACAGCATGGCCGTTCTGGACAAAAACGGCCATGAGGAAATCTGGACCTCGCAAAGCAAGGCCGACGTGGCCTGGAAACTCTGGTCATGGCTTTTGCGCGTCTGAACGCCTTTGCCGCGCCCTGGTACGGGAGCGGCGTGCGCTACCTGCTTTCCCCCGACGACCTGCCGCCGGAGTGGTCCGCCTGCGCCCTGCCGGGCACGGCCCCCGCATTAACGCCCCTGCGCGGCACTCCTCCGTCACGTCCGGCGCGCCCTGCCGCTCCGTCTGCGCGTCCTGCCCGCCCGCAGAGAGAAAGTCCTCCCGAGGCGCAGTCCGCCCGCAAGGCTCCGCCGCCGCGCCCGGAGGCTTCCCCCGCTGCCGCGTCCGCTCCGCGTCCGGCTGTATCCCGCGCTGTCTGGCAGCCGCTGGCGCAGCAGCAGTGGCCCCAGCCCTGGCGCGACAGGCTGCCGCTGACCCGGCCCGGGCGCGTCGGCTGGACATACCGGCATCTTGGCGCGGATCTGCTGGGTAACGGGCCTGATGAACCGGGCGTGGATGCCCCCTGCACCATGCAGGACCGGCGCGAATTTTTCCGCCGTATGATCTGCGATTTAGCCTATCCCGCAGGCACGCACACCTTCTGGCCGGTATGTATGCCCCTGTCCGCCGCTCCCGATGCGCCGGAACAGGAAAGCGCCGAAGCCTTCTGGGCCGGGTTGCGGCTCCTGCGTGCCCGCGGCGTGGTCATCATGGGGAGCGCCGCAGCCAAAGCCGCAGGGCTGCCCGGCGGTCTGCGGCCCCTGGAATCCCTCTTCTTTCGCGGTTTCCGCGTGCTTATCCTCTGGGACCTGTCCAATCTGGTGCGGCAGGAGCAGCGCTACGCCAGTATCCTTGCCTTCCTGCGCAGCTCGCTCCAGCCCCTGCTGCCGCGCTGATGTGTGTGGTTGTTTGTTGGGGGGAAGGGAAAACCCTCTGCTAACGCGAGAGGGTTTTCCCTTCCCCCCAAGCCCCCCATCCCTTTCCCAGCGCGTTTTATTGAGGTTGATGTGACGTTCCGGGACTGCTGACGCTTGCCCCGGATGAACGTCCTCCGGTTTCCTGTTCAGGCTGGCCGGACAGCCGGATGGAGATTTCTTGCTTTTCTTTGCGGGACTACCTGTATGAAAAAAGCCCGGAAAATGTCGTGACATTTTCCGGGCTCTGTCGTTTGGAATGTCGATTTGATGCAAGCGGCGGGGCTGTTATATGTTTCCAGAGCGTTTTGCCTTTTTCAAGGGTAAAACGCTCTGGCCATTGTGTAGTAACATTTTGAAAATAAAGTATT
>DXFI01000050.1 GCA_019114565.1 Candidatus Desulfovibrio intestinigallinarum
ACCCCCTCTGCTGGCGCGAGAGGGGGTTCCCCTTCCCCCCTCAAACTCCTCCCTACCCCTCCCCCAGCGCGCTTTTATCTGGAGGATGAGACAAAGCGGGAACATCGTCGTTTTCCCTGTGCCGACCGTCCCCCGAAAGGGGCGAGGACTAGTGTTGTGTTTCAGGTACCAAAAAAAGATTTTGTCTTGCACGGAACAGAAAAGCCCGCCGGTCCGGCGGGCTTTTCTGTTCCGTATGATCAAGATTTGGGGGAATCCGAAGAATTTGTTTGCGCTGCCGGGGGACGGTTGCCGGGGAACAGGCGGCGACATACCCGTATCGCAGCATCCTCCCGAAAAAAGCGCGTTGGGGAAGGATGGGGGGCCCGGGGGGAAGGAAAAACCTTGCGCGCTAGCCAAGGGGTTTCCTTCCCCCCGCACTTCCTTCTACAAACCGCATTCGTTCACGAGGCGGAGGCAGAGATCCGCCTTGTTGAGGGTGTAGAGGTGGATGCCGGGGGCGCCGGCGTCCACGAGGCGGCGGATCTGATCGACGGCGAAGCGCAGGCCGACTTCCCGCACGGCTTCGGCGCCGCCCCTGGCGTCGGCCTCTTCCAGCGAGAGATAGAGCTTGCCGGGAATACAGGCCCCGCAGAGCGACAGGACGCGACGCAGAGAGGCAAAGCTTTGTATGGGCAGAATGCCCGGCAGGACGGGCACGTCGCAGCCGGCAGCCCGCAGGCGCTCCACCAGATCGAGATACTCGCGCACGTCAAAGAAAAGCTGGGTGATGGCAAAATCCGCACCGGCAAGAATCTTTTCCGTCAGATGCCGCCGATCCGCGCTGAAGCTCAGGGATTCGGGATGCGGCGCGGGATAGGCGGCCACACCCACGCCCATGTCGGGCTGGGCTGTGCGAATATGACGCACAAGGTCAATGGCATGGCGGAAGGAGCCGCTGCTCCAGTCCCAGTTTTCAGCGGCTGCGGCGGGCGGATCGCCGCGCAGCGCAAGCACGTTGTCCACACCGGCGGCGCGCAGGTCGCGGAGGAAGGCGTCGATGCTGTCCGGCTGCGCGCCCACGCAGGTAAGATGGGCCATGGCACACCAGCCCCGCCGGGCCAGCTCCGCCGTGACGTTCAGCGTGCTGTGCTGGCGGCTGCCGCCGGCCCCGTAGGTAACGGACGCAAACAGGGGACGCAGCGCGGCAAGACGATCCGCGGTTGCGTAAAAGTCCGGCAGTTGCTCTTCCTGTGCGGGCGGGAAAAATTCCAGAGAAATAGTTGGGCGGGATGCCGCGCGCAGTGCCTGGCCGATGTTCATGGACGCTCCTTGTATTTGCGCTGCGGGACATCCGCAGCATGGCGTCATGTTATATTACTAAAACTTGATATGTCAATATAGTCAGGAGCGTTTTGCCTTTGAAAAAGGCAAAACGCGAGGCGGCAGCACAGCGCCGCCCGGCCCAAAGTGAGCGGAAAAACCACGCTTTTTCCGCGAAACGACAGGCCGTATGGTTTGAAACGCCAGGCGTTTCAAACTGATAATGCTCCAGACCGTTTTGCCTTTGAAAAAGGCGAAACGCGAGGCGGCGGCACAGCGCCGCCCGGCCCGAAGTGAGCGGAAAAACCGCGCTTTTTTTGCGAAGTGACAGGGCGTATGGCCTGAAACGAAGCGCGTTTCAAACTGAAAATACTCCGGGCGTAATTTTTCCCGAAGCGTGCGGGGAAATACCGAGCGCAAAGAAAAAGGGCTTGCAGCGTGCTGCAAGCCCTGAATTTGTGGTGCCGAGGGACAGAATTGAACTGCCGACACGGGGATTTTCAGTCCCCTGCTCTACCAACTGAGCTACCTCGGCCCGTGCGTTGTCAGATGACGACGCGGGAAGATTTTTATTGTAAGAGCGGCGCGTAGCGCGACTCTCAGATGCTGCTGGTGCCGAGGGACAGAATTGAACTGCCGACACGGGGATTTTCAGTCCCCTGCTCTACCAACTGAGCTACCTCGGCCCGTGTCCTTTCGGACGTCACGGCAAGAGTCCTTCTATGCGTTTTGGTTCCGTTTGGCAAGTTTTTTCTGGGCAAAAGAACGACTTTTTTGTGGTTTGTGTTGTAACAATTTGGTTTATAAAGGAAAAAATAATGGGTTCAGCACCGGATGGCAGTCTTTTTCTCCTGCGGCACAGCGCGGGGCCGGATTTGACATTCCGGGACGTTCGGGAAATGCTGCCGAAAATTTTTCCCGGGGGAGCCCTGCATGAACTTTCATTCTTTTCTGCCGCCGCTGCTGCGGGACGCGCAGGCGCTGGGGCGTCTGGGTACAGGGCGTCTGCTGGCGGAGGCGCTGACAACCGGGGCTGTGGCTGGCGGCGTTATCGGCGCTTTCCGTTTATTGTATGACATTCTGCTGGATTCTTCCGCTGCGGCGCTGCGCTCCGCAGATATGTTTTCCGCAGGGGCCGTGGCCGGGATTGCCGGGGTCCTGCTGGTGCTCGGGCTGCTGGCGCATGCCCTGCTGCGGCATGAACCGCTGATCAGCGGCAGCGGTATCCCGCAGGTGGAGCTGATGGTTCTGGGGCGTCTGCCGGCCATGCGCTGGGCGCGGGTTCTCTGGTGCAAGTTCGTGGCTACGCTGGCGGCTCTCTGGGCGGGCCTGTCCGTGGGGCGCGAGGGACCGTCCATCCAGATGGGCGCGGCCGTGGGCATGGGCGTCGGACGGGTTTTTCATGACGCAGACGAGACAAATTTACCGCGTCATCTTGTGGGCGGGGCCGTGGCGGGGCTGACGGCGGCCTTTGGCGCGCCGCTTGCGGGGCTCTGTTTTGCCTTTGAGGAAATGCGCGCGCCGCTGACGCTGCCCCTGCTGCTGTTTGTGGCTGTGGCGGCCGGGACGGCGTGGCTGGTGGTTTCCTTCTGTTTTGGTTTCGGGCTGGTCTTTCCCTTTGCGGCGGTTCCGTGGCTGGACTGGCGGCAGGCGTGGATTGTTGTGCCGGTGGGGCTGTTTTCAGCTGTGCTGGGCGCGGGCTACAACAGGGCGCTCATGGGCCTGACCCTGTGGGAGGACTCGCTGCGCCGGCTGCCGCCTGTTGTCCGTTCTCTTTTTCCCTTTCTGCTGTCCGGAGTGCTGCTGTACGCCTTTCCGGCCATCGTGGGCGGCATCGGGCTGGGCGTCATGGATTTTCAGGACGGTCTGCGCCCGCTGGGACTGCTTGCGCTGCTGCTTCTGGCAAAGATCGCTTTTTCCTGTCTCTGCTTTGCTTCGGGCATTTCCGGGGGCCTGCTCATGCCCATGCTGGCGGCGGGCGGTATGGCCGGAGCCTGCTGCGCGTCGCCGTTGCTTGCCTGGGGGCTGATTGCGCCCGATCAGCTGCCGACATTGCTTGTGCTGGGCATGGCGGGGCTGTTTGCGGCCACCGTACGGGCCCCGCTGACAGGGGCGGCGCTGGTGGTGGAAATGGCCGGATGCCATGCCGTGGCTCCTCTGGTGGTTCTGACCTCCTATATTGCTGCGCTGACGGCCTCCCGTCTTGGCGTGGAGCCGGTGTACGACAGTCTGCGGCGGCGCGTGCTGGAGCGGCGGCAGAGCGCACAGGCGGGCGCGAAGTCGTAAAGGCGGATGTCCCGTCCGGGTCGGCGTCATTGTCATAATAGTGTAACATATTGATATTGCGCATTTTTTAAAAAAGTTCTTGCAAAAATCTTGACAATTGTCTAACAATGGAAATTACCTGAAAAAATCTGCCAAGGTGATGCGCATGACCCGTAAAGATCGCACCGAAGGAATCTACAGCCGCAAGGAAGTGCTTGATGAAAGCGAACGCCGTCAGTACTGCCTTATCCAGCTGAAGGATCTCCTGTCCTATGCCTATCGCTATTCCGAAGACGTAAAGAAGCGTTTTGATCGCGCCCAGTTCAATGTCGAAAAGTTCAAGACCCTTTCGGACATCAAGCATATTCCCATTCTCAAGAAGAAGGAGCTGATCTTTCTTCAGTCCATGGGCCCGCGTCTGGGCGGCCTGCTGACCAAGGACATCGGCGACCTGAAGCGCGTCTTTCTGTCGCCCGGTCCCATTTTTGACCCGGAAGATCACGGGGAAGACTACTGGGGCTATACGGAAGCCTTCTATTCCGTGGGATTCCGCCCCGGCGACGTGGTGCAGAACACCTTCAATTATCAGCTGACGCCTGCGGGCCTCATGTTTGAGGAACCCCTGCGCAATCTTAACTGCGCCGTCATTCCCGCCGGGCCCAGCGATGCCGCCACTCAGCTTGACATCATCCAGAAGCTGCGGGTTTCCGGCTACGTGGGCACGCCCAGCTTCCTGATGCACCTTGCTCAGAAGGCCGAAGAAAAGGGCCTCAATCTGCGCAAGGACCTCTTCCTGGAAGTGGCCTTTGTCACCGGCGAGCGTCTGTCCGAAAAGATGCGCTCGCAGATGGAAAAGAAGTACGACCTGCTCATGCGGCAGGGCTACGGCACGGCGGACGTGGGCTGCATCGGCTACGAATGCTTCCACAAGACCGGCCTGCATATTGCCAACCGCTGCTATGTGGAAATCTGCCATCCCGACACCGGCATCCCGCTCAAGGACGGCGAAGTCGGCGAAATCGTGGTGACGGCCTTCAACAAGACCTATCCGCTGATTCGTCTTGCCACGGGCGACCTTTCTTATATTGACCGCAGCCTCTGCGCCTGTGGCCGCACGAGCCCCCGTCTGGGCAATATCGTGGGCCGCGTGGACACCACCGCCCGCATCAAGGGCATGTTCGTCTACCCGCATCAGGTGGAACAGGTCATGAGCCGCTTCGAGGAAATCAAGCGGTGGCAGATCGAAGTCACCAACCCCGGCGGCATCGACGAAATGACGCTCTTTGTCGAGGCCAGCGGCTTCAAGCGCGAGGACGAACTGCTCCATCAGTTCCGCGAAAAGATCAAGCTGCGTCCCGAACTCAAGGTGCTTACCCCCGGCAGCCTGCCGCCGCAAATCCGTCCCATCGAGGATCGCCGTCACTGGGATTAGTGCCTGCTGCACCGACAGGCCCGGCTTGCGACCGCCATGCGGCGCTGCCTGCACGACATAACATCCGAAACGGAGGGGGAGGCGCATGCGCCCTCCCCCCTTTCTTTTAGGGCCTGTTAACACTATTCATAAGTTGTTTGGGGGGAAAGGAAACCCCTCTGCTGGCGCGAGAGGGGTTTCCCTTCCCCCCAAGCCCCCCATCCCTTCCCCAGCGCGCTTTTTCAAAGGGATGCGGGAGAATACAACAAACCGCCATAGGACTTTATTGTTCTATTTATTTAAAATAGCTGAATTCCTATTC
>DXFI01000051.1 GCA_019114565.1 Candidatus Desulfovibrio intestinigallinarum
AATCGTTGCCGTTCGTATTTTCCAGCGCGCCATTTTCATAGCTGTAGATAAAGATTCTTTTTACATCTCAAAGTTGAATTGTTCTAATGATAACAGACCCTAAACAGAAAAGCTCCGGGGTGAAGGTTTCATGCTCTCGTCATTGGTCATTAAAAATTTCAAGAGTTATGTTGAAGCCGTTATCCCTCTGGCTTCCATAACATTTCTCATAGGGCCCAATGCTTCGGGCAAGAGTAATGCTCTGGAGGCCTTTCGGCTTTTGAGCTGGCTGGCAAGGGGCATGCGTCTGGATGATATCGAGCGCACTATTCAGAATGGTGATGCCCATATCCGTGGCCGTGCGGCTGATCTTTTCAAGGATGCGACTGCGGGGTTGACTATCGGTTGCCGTCTTGACGAGCCTGAACTCAGCTGGAATGAGCTGCAGCTGGAAATCGGGATGTCGAATGCTCAGCTTGTTCTGACGGGTGAAGCCATCAACGCTTCTTCGGAAGTCCTGCCCCTCTATCGTGTGGAGGGCTTGCAATCAGAGCATACCAATGTGCTCAGCGTCATGTACAATAACTTTAAGCGCGGTAAATATAAGCCTCATGTTTCATGCACCAATCAGCAGGCCATATTTTACCAGCTGGAAACTCCGGGAAGATTTTTCCAGAAGGACACGCGTGCGCAAAAAGAGATTCCCGCAGTAGTCCAGTGCTTTCGGGAACAGTTGCGCAATATTGTTTTTCTCGATCCCAATCCGGCAGTCATGCGGGGCTATTCCTTTGCTGGGGACAACGAACTGAAGGAAGACGGCTCAAATCTTTCCAGCGTTCTCGCAAAGCTCTGTCAGCAGCCGCAGATGAAGCAAACCTTACTGGATTTTATCCGTTCTTTGCCAGAGCAGGACATTACCGATATTTCCTTTATTACAACAGAACGCAACGACGTTATGGTACGTTTGCACGAATCTTTTGGCAGTAAGGCGCAAAAAATAGACGCGCCTTTGCTGTCTGACGGAACGTTGCGAGTCCTCTCTGTGGGGGCTGTGCTGCTCAGTGCGCCGGAGAAGGCGCTGGTCGTTATTGAAGAAGTGGACAACGGCATCCATCCGAGCCGTGCCGATTTTCTGGTAAAACAGATTCAGAATATCGCTTCCCGCCGTGGCTTGCGTGTGCTCATCTCCTCCCATAATCCGGCTTTGCTGGATGCTGTCCCCGATACGGCCCTGGGGGACGTGCTGTGCTGCTATAGAAATCCTGAAGATGGGGACAGCCGCATTGTACGCATGGCGGACATGAAGCGTTTTCCTGAGTTGATGGCGCAGGGCTCTCTGGGGCAGCTGATGACCAGCAACAGGCTGGAAAAATTTCTGAAAGATACAACGTCAGAGGAAGATCGCAAACAGGCGGCACTTTCCTGGCTGGAGCGGCTGAGCAGGGAGACGGAGGCATGAGCATCTGTTTGCTTGACACCTCGGTATTTGTCGAATTCCTGAACGTGCCCAATATGAATGCACAGCATGCAGCGATTCATAATGAGCTGAAACAAAAGATTCAGGACGGAGAATTCCTGTTTCTGCCTATGGCAACCATTCTGGAAACCGGCAATCACATTGCCCAGAATGGTGATGGAAAACAGCGCAGAAAGGTTGCTGATTTTTTTGTGGAACAGGTGCAGCTTGCTCTGGATGGAGAGTCGCCCTTTACGCCCATAGCTTTCCCGACGCAGGACGCCATGCGGGAATGGCTTGCTGCATTCCCCGATGTTGCCATGCGTGGACAGGGGCTTGGGGATTTGTCCATTGTTCATGACTGGGAACGGATGTGCGCGCAGCACCCGGGGCATCGCGTCTATATCTGGTCCCTTGACCATCATCTTGCTTCGCATGACAGGAGACCGTCCTAATGCCCACACTTGATAAAACGCTTCGTTCTCAGCTGGAACGCGACATCAAAAAGGCTCGCAGTATCGCGGAGACCGCTGCCCGCGCCGCTCTGGAGCAGCTGGGCGTAGGTGAAGCCGCGCCTTTCGAGTATCTGAGCGAAGGTGAACGGGTCTTGCGTCGTAAATTACGGGCACATGGACGGCAGCTCGGAGACCCACTCCATAGCGACAAGGTGCAAGCGCTGGATCTGTTGATCGAAGAAGTGGCCTATGAGCACTGGCACAGGATGCTTTTTGCCCGCTTCCTGGCCGAAAACAACCTCCTCATGTATCCCGATCCGGATGAGCCCGTGTCAATAACACTGGAAGAATGTGACGAGCTGGCCGCAGATGAGGGCGCGGCCAACGGTTGGGAGCTGGCCGCCCGCTTTGCCGCCCGTATGCTGCCGCAGATTTTTCGCCCGGATTCGCCGGTGTTCCAACTGGTGCTGCCGCCTGAACATCAGCAAAAGCTGGAGCATCTGGTAAGCGGTCTGCCGCAAGAGGTGTTTCACACATCGGACAGTCTGGGCTGGGTATATCAATATTGGCAGGCGGACAACAAGGAACGCATCAACAAATCGGGGGGTAAGATCGGTGCGCGAGAACTGCCCGCTGTTACCCAGCTCTTTACCGAGCCGTATATGGTCAGCTTCCTTCTGGACAATACTCTGGGAGCCTGGTGGGCGACAAAACGGCTCACCGAGCATGACCTCTGTAATGCCGCAAGCGAGGAAGACTTGCGGCAAAAGGCCGCCATTCCCGGCGTGCCTCTGACCTATCTGCGCTTTGTCCGGATGGAGGACGGCGCATGGACGCCGGCGGCGGGAACGTTTGAGGACTGGCCCGAAACGTTGTCCCGGTTCAAACTGCTGGATCCCTGTTGCGGATCCGGTCACTTTCTGGTGGCCGCGCTGCATATGCTGGCGCCCATGCGTATGGTACTCGATGGACTGTCAGCCAAGGAGGCAGTTCATGCCGTATTGCGGGAAAACCTGCACGGCCTGGAGCTGGATCAACGCTGCGTCAAGCTGGCGGCCTTTGCGCTGGCCTTTGCCGCTTGGACATATCGCATGCCCGACACTCCCACAGCGACCTTTGGATTTGCCAATTCCGGCGGTGTGGGCTTCGGGCAGGGCCCCTTTGCGGCCGGGCCTCTGGGCCATATGCCGCTGCCGGAGCTCAATGTGGCCTGCTCCGGCCTGCCGGTGACAGCGGACAAGGCCCAGTGGACAGCGCTGGCCCAGCCGCATACGGCGCTGCGCAACGCTCTTGATCTGTTGTACGACGAATTTCAAAACGCCCCGGTGCTGGGGAGTCTGCTGGCTCCTGCGGAAGGTATGGCGGCCAATATTGCCCACAGAGATATGACGCCGCTCTTGCGGCAGGCCCTAGCTGCCGAAAAGGGGGAACAGCACGACACCCAACTAGAGATAGCCGTCATCGCCCAGGGGCTGGCCAGAGCTGTCGCCCTGCTGGCAGAAAGGTATACTCTGGTTATGACCAATGTGCCGTATCTGGCACGGGGCAAACAGGTGGAGACCTTGCGTGCCTTCTGCGAAACCCACTACCCGGAAGCAAAAAACGACCTTGCCACGGTGTTTCTGGAACGCAGCCTGAAACTGTGCGCCAAGGGGGGCACGGCCGCCATTGTCCTGCCGCAGAACTGGCTGTTTCTGACAACCTACAAGAAGTTCCGGGAAAAGCTGCTCAAACGGGATACCTGGCATCTGCTGGCACGCTTGGGGGCTGGCGCGTTTGAAACGATATCGGGAGAAGTAGTTAAAGCGATTTTATTGGCTATTTCTCGTGGAGAGGTCCGTCCCTCCGGCGGTTTATTGGGAAATAGCAAATCCGTGCATATTTTGCACGGGCTGGACGTGGCTTCTGCCGCGACAGCACAGGCCAAGGCAGACGCCTTGCGCGTTGCACCTCTCCAAGGCATCGAGCAGGCAAAGCAATTGGAAAATCCGGATGCGCGGGTGGGATTGGAAGGAACTTCTGATATTTCTCTACTTAACAAATATGCGGAAGGACTTGTTGGTTTACAAACTGGCGATGATCCTATGTTTCTTATGGCATTTTGGGAGACGGAATGCATGGATCACGCGATCTGGGAATATTTGCAGGGAACTCCCAATATTTTCACTACCTACGCTGGACAGTCGTGGGTGGTGCGCTGGGAACAGGGAAATGGCCTACTCTTATCTTCAGAGGCAGCGCGCCCCATGCAGGGGCTAAAAGCTCTTGGGAAACCCGGAATTGCAATACATCGAATGGGGCAGTTGTTTCCTTACTTGTATAGTCAGGAAAGATTTCATCAAAATGTTGCAACCATTGTTCCTCATGACCCCGCGCACCTGCCCGCTATCTGGTGCTTCTGCTCTTCGCCAGAATATAATGAAGCCGTGCGGCGCATTGACCAAAAATTAAATGTCACCAATGCCACTCTGGTCAAAGTCCCCTTTGAGCTGGATCGCTGGCAAAAGGTGGCGGATGAAAACTATCCCCACGGTCTGCCCAGGCCGTACAGCGATGATCCTACCCAATGGATTTTTCACGGCCACCCCTGCGGTTCCGTGATCTGGGATGAAAGTACAAAGAGGACGGCTGACGGCCCGCTACGTACGGATGCCGGTGTCTTGCAGGTGGCGGTGGCGCGGCTGCTGGGCTATCGCTGGCCTGCGGAACTGGATACCGGCATGGAGCTTGCCGACGAACAACGGGTCTGGGTGAAACGGTGCGATGCGCTGCTGTCATTTGCCGATGCGGACGGCATTGTCTGTCTGCCGCCTGTCCGGGGGGAGGCCGCTGCAAGCGAACGCCTGCTGAATCTGCTGGCCGCCGCCTATGGCGACGCCTGGTCCAACGATACTCTGGCGGCGCTCCTCGCAGACGCCGGTCATGCGGGCAAAACGCTGGAAACCTGGCTGCGGGAAAAGTTCTTTGCCCAGCATTGCAAACTGTTCCAGAACCGCCCGTTCATCTGGCACATCTGGGATGGCCTGCGGGACGGTTTCGCCGCGCTGGTCAATTATCACAAACTGGATCACAAAAATCTGGAAACGCTCATTTACACCTATCTTGGCGACTGGATTTTGCGCCAGAAGCAGGATCTTGACGCCGGTATTGACGGCGCGCAGGAACGACTGGACGCCGCCGAGGTCCTCCAGAAAAGGCTGGAGCTTATTCTCGCAGGCGAAGCTCCTTATGATATTTTTGTGCGCTGGAAGCCGCTGGAGCAACAGCCTCTCGGCTGGGAACCGGACCTTGACGACGGCGTGCGCCTCAATATTCGCCCCTTCCTCAGCGTGCCTGATGTCGGCAAAAAGGGGGCCGGAATCCTGCGTGACAAACCCAATATCAACTGGAACAAGGATCGGGGCAAGGATGTGGAAGCGTCCCCCTGGTATCACCTCTTTAAGGGTGACCGCATCAACGACCATCATCTGACCCTGGCTGAAAAACAAGCCGCTCGGGAGGCTGCCGAATGAGTTCTTCTTACAACGGGATGCGCTGGCTGAAATGTGACCTGCATATGCATACTCCTGCGGATGCGCGGCACTGGGCTGAAACTCCCCCAAAAGCCGGAGAGGAGGCTGCCGCAGCAAAAGCTTTTGCGGAAGCCTGCCACAAAAAGGGGTTGGATGTGGTGGGGATTACCGATCATAATTTCCTCAGCAAAAATTTTATACCTCTTCTACAGGCTGCGTTTGATGATATTGAGCAGAAATATCAGCATAGGATTACATTGTTCCCTGGATTTGAGTTCGAGGCAGCTGGTGTTGGCAGAGGCGTCCATATCCTTGGCCTTTTTGAGCCTCGAACAGATATCGATAAATTGGATTCGATTCTT
>DXFI01000052.1 GCA_019114565.1 Candidatus Desulfovibrio intestinigallinarum
GCTTTTCTGCATCTCAAGCGCTGGCGGGGAGTTGCTACACGGTATGCCAAAAGATGCGCCTCTTTTCTTGCCGCCGTTCAAATTAGATGCATATCTTTGTGGGCAAACATAATTTGACGACACTATCTAGGTAAAATAGGCGGAAATGTATCCCGGCCCCAGCGGGGAAACTGGTTTTTGGGGCCGCAGATCATGTTTGCGTATGTCGGGACAGAACGCGTATATTGTCCCCGTTTCGCTGTTTTTCAGAAAAACGATCTGCCTGTCATACTGCATCAGCCAGTGTCTGTTATCCAGAAGGGCCATAAAGGTGATGGGAAACTGCACGTCGTCCCATGAGAACGTCCCGGCATGCGTTGCAATTGTCAGGCGTGACGGACAATTAAGTTCCATTTTCAGCTCGGGAGAGAGCGGGAACTCCGGCAGCAGATCGTGCCATCTGTCGCTGGTATGCATCAATGCGGACAGCTCCGTGGATCTGTCTTCAATAAGTCTTTCAAACTGGCGCGGATATAACGCATATGTTGTGCTGCTGCTGCGGATCTGCTCCCTGTCTGTTTCCGCAGCGACAGGAGAAGCATCCGGTCCGGTACAGCCCAGGAGAGTCAGAAAGAGCAGAGCGGACGCTGCTGGATGTCGTTTCATTTCGTACCTTCTTCCGGTTCTTTCGCAGAGCGTTTTCAGTCAGGGAAGCCAGCGCACAAGTCCCTTGGGAAAATCCGGGGGAAGGTCCTTTTCCTCTACGGGAACGAGTCTGTAGCGGATGTGATTCCCTTGAGGATCGATATATACGAGTTTGTTTGTCGTTATGGCTCCCCAGATTTTGGGGTGTTCTTCCGCCGAGGAATCGCCGAGCAGGGGGCGGAGGTCCTTGTTGTCCCGTTCCGTCATGAGTTCCTCGCGCACGGCTTTTCCCATGCCCCGAAACACAGTGATAAGATAATAGTTCCCGTACACGCGCCGCCATCGCATTTCGTACATCCATTCCCGTGTTCCGGAGGGACAGGCATCGGAAGGCGGCAGCGGGGCATAGAGGGTTGTGCCGTCTTCAAAGCGAACGCCGAATTCCTTGCCGTGCTCGGTGTCATAAGTCGCGTCCGCCGCCATGCCGGCAAAACTGCGCCGCTCCGGATTGCTGATATACAGGAGGGTGCTGCATGCGGTGTCGTCATCATTGTAATAGAAGGCGACTTTGAGCATGTCTTCCTCCTGAACGCTGAAGACGACGACATAGCCCCTGCCCCCTTTGAGAAGAGGATGGCTGTAGGGGGTTTCGCCGGGCTTGATGGTAGTCTGAGGCCATGTCCTGAAGATATGGTATTTGGGGGGCATGGGCTCGCTCGCCGAACAGAAGGTTGCCGTAAGCAGAATAAGAACGACAGCCGGAGTCAGAAGTCGTCTGAGGATGGGCATGCAGACCCCCCGGGGTAAGAAGTCTTTTGACAGCGTATGGCGTTGATGCCGGATTCTCCGGCTCGGGTGCAGAATTTTATGGCAGGGGAGCAGAGTGTTTTTACCTTGAAAAGGGTAAAACGCGGAGCGTCCAGCGTCACCCGGCAAGAACCGAGTGGAAAAACTGCATTTTTTTCGCGACACGGCAGGCCGTATGGTTTGAAGCGCGAAGCGTCTCAACTGAAAATGATCCGGCCGGGACCTTTTCGAAGGCTGCTTCAAAGGCGAAACCTGCCAGAATCGCGGACGGGCAAGAACGTGCCCGTCCGCGGGGCGCTCTGACGCTGCCATTCCGTCAGAGGGTCTGCGGCGTGGCGAGAGGTTGCAGCAATTCCTGCACATTGCCATAGAAGCGGGGAAGCTCTCCTCTGTTGCTGTCGCCGAGTTCCGGCCGGGGGCCGGCCTGAATAATATGGCCGCCGGGATATTGCATTACAGGAAAGTCCGGGCCGAGCGCCGCGAGCCGTTCCGGGCCGCCGATGCGCTCGATCTGCTCTTCGCCGAGGATGGTCAGCCAGTTGACGGAAACGGATGGTTCCGCAGACGCGCCGTCGAGAGGGGAAAGCGGGAGCAGCCCCGGAAAGCGCCGGAGATGCGGCTGGAGGAGCGGCGTCATGGCTGCGGCCTGCGCCGGTTCGCATACAGGCGCGATACCCCATCCCGCTGCGCCGTAGACCGGCTGCAGGCGCTCGCACCAGCGGCACAGCAGATGGATAAAGGGTATGGGCTGTGCGTTCAGAAGAAACAGCGAAGGCGGAAAGATCACGGCAAGAGTGCTGATGCTTCTGTCGAGCGGTACGGGCGGCGGGGCCGGGGGCGTCTTTTTCCCGGCCCGGGGCGTCATTTCGTTCAGATGCAGGCGCGCCTGCAGCAGACCTGCGGGGGGCTGGCGTTCATAGTCTTCGCGCGTTGCGGAAGAGGAAATAAGACAGGAGAATTCCTTTTTCCCCTGCTCCTGCATTTTGCGTATCCGGGCCTGATCCGGGAGGGTCAGCCCTCTTGCGCCTGCCAGCATAACACGCCCGGCAGCGATTTTGCCGCATCGTGCCGCAGCGCCTGGAAGACTGGCATATTCCCGGATACATTCGCAGAGCCCTTCCTGCACTGCTGCCAGATGCCCGCCCCGGAAATGCAGCAGGCACATGAGGCCGACGCGTCCCGCAGGCGGCGTCCCGGGCGGCAGGTTCAGCGCCGGAAGAACAAAGCCGTCAAGACAGGCGCGGATCGGCGCTGTCGATGGCTGCTTCCGGAGCCTGTCGCCCCAGAAGACAGGACGCGAAAGGCAGTTCAGACCGTACTGAAACAGGGCCAGCCTCTGCTCCAGTTCTTCCGCAGACGAGGAGGCTCCGCCGCTGGGCGGGCATGCCGGGATTTCTTCCCGGCTGTCGTCGTGTTTTTCGGTTGCGGGCAACAGGGCAAAGCCGTCCGGGGCGTCGTCCTGTTTTCCGAGGAGTTTGTTCTCCCACGGGGCGGGCATGGAGAGCGCCCCCAGAGCGTGCCGGAACAGGTTGCAGGAGCGCGCCGTCTCTTCTTCAAAAGTGGCCAATGTGTCTTCCGGTACCGGATAGCGCGAGGTTTCCAAATATTCCTTTGAGTAACGGAGCAGCTCCTCGCGCATGTTGTTAATGACGCGCTGTATGACTCTGTTTTTATAATAGGGGTCCTGCATGGGCTCCCGGAAAAGAGCGGCGATCTTGGGATGGAGATGTATGCCGGGGAAATGCGTCAGCTCCTGACGGCAGAAAAAGAGGACGCTTATAAAAAAGGAGAGCCCGTATGTTCCGGCAAGGACGGCGGTCTGGTCGACCCGGCGCAGAATTTCTTCGTCCGGCAGATCCCGCAGCCGGAAGGCGGGGTCTTCCAGCAGTTCGCGGCAGATATTCACAATCTGGCGTTTTCTGTAATGCTTCTGAAAGCTGTGATCTTCCTTGTCCGTCAGCTGCCAAACCGGGTCAGCTTCCAGTTCCCTGATGGCCTGCAGGAAGGTTTCATCTGTTTGGGCAGGGAATGAGCGGGCGTGCCAGTGTGGTTCGCCGTGCATGTCATGTTCTGACCAGAGCAGCGTTTCTGTCGGGCCGAAGAAGCGGGCGGCGCGCTGCGGCGAGAGGGCTTCGAGTAATGGGCTCAGCGTATGGGCGGAGAAGTTCAGCTGGAGTTCGGAACCGTCGTTCCGCCTGCAGGCGAGTCTGTGCCGCAGGAATGGCAAAAGTTCCGGGGCTGTTCGGGAAGATATGAGAAGCGTGCAGGGACAGGGCTTTGCTGTGCGGGGGAGAAAGTCGGGAAAGAAGTCTTTTTCCTCGGGGAGGGCGATCAGCAGCCGCTTGAGAAGCGTATCGCTCCCTTCCTGAAGAATGACTTTCGGCAGATCGTCAAAGCGCGATCGCAGCAGGGCCCGGCCATAGGACGTTCCCTGAATCAGATAGACATGGCGGGAGTTGTGCTGCGCCTTGCTGATAATTTCAAGGATGGTGTCGGCAGAGACGGATGTCGCAGGCGAAGTTTTCATAGGCTCTCCTGAAAAGCGGGCAGTCGCGGCCTCCGGATGGACGGATGTTCCCCGGATGGAGAAAGCCGGTCAGGCCGTGCCATCCGTGGTTTCCGGCTGCTCGAAGCGGCGCATCCACTGATCAAAGTAGGCATGGAGGGCCTGTCTGTTTTCAGCTTTTTCGTCTTTTGGCACATAGTCCGGCGGCAACAGGCAGGAAGCCAGATAATACAGGCAGGTTTGCGGCGGATAGAGGGGGCGCAGCAGCTCATGCACCCTGCGGTAAAAAAGGGGAATTTCTCCCCTGTTTCTGTCGCCGATTTCCGGCCGGGGGCCTGCCTGAATGACATAGCCGCCGGGATACGGGGTTATCGGGCAGTCCCTGCCCAGCGAAGCAAGCCGTTCCGGGCCGCCGATGCGCGCGGCCAGTTCCTCGTTGATCATGGTCAGCCAGTTGATGGTGGCAATATGGCCTGCAAAAAAGTTTGAAAGCCAGGTGGCATCCGTCAGACTCAGGCCCGGAAAGCGCAGCAGGTAGGGGGCGATGCATTGTTTCACTTCCTCCCTGAGATACGGGTCGGGCGTATACATGACGCCCCATCCCGCGAAACCGCTGACCGGACGCAGGCGGGCGGTCCACCGGAGCACCAGCTCCACAAAGGAAAGCGGCTGCTCGTTCAGGAGAAACAGCGAGGGGGCAAAACCGGCAAAAAGCATGCTGATCTGCTTGTCCAGAGGAACGCGGGACGCCACCCCGGGACAAGGGTATGACCGGCTGTAACTCGGCGGCGAATTCAGATACAGTTCCGTCCAGAGCAGGTTGTCGGGCGTCGGGGGCTGCGTTTCGCTGTCTCTGTAGCCCAGCTCTTCTGCGGATGTCAGTATGTACTCGGCGGAATCCTCGCCCTTGTGCTGTGCCTTGAGAACATGCTCCTCGGTGAGGAGCGGCAGGCCTTTTTTCCCGGCTCTGACAACGCGCCCGGGAGGAAGCAGGCAGCAGCGCGCCCTGTCTCCCAGAATTTCGCGGTATTCGCGGATACATTCGTACACGTTTTCCCGAACTTCCGGCAGATGGCCGCCCCGGAAGAACAGCGTGCAGGTGAGGCCGACGCGGCCTGGCATGTGCGGGCTGTGCCAGTTGGGATCGAACAGGGCAAAACCGTCGAGAGCTTCTCTGATATTTTCCATCCTTCCCCCGGGCCATTGTGTCCTGTGGTGCGACATTTTTTTCTGATACTGTTTTTGTCATTAACGTCTCTGCACTTGTCAAGTGACGCTCTTTGTACGCGCAGGGGAGCGCGGCCTGCGGCGGATACAAAAACGCCCGTCGGCAGTACCGGCGGGCGTTGCTGTGCGGGGCCTCGCATGCGGCAGGGGGCGCTTCGCCCGGGCTGAAGCCTTGCCAAAAACGTATATAATGATTTCAACAGGATACGCCGGAGGCTGAATTGCGTCCGGGACAAGGTTGTCCGCTGTTTCTGCCGAGGCAGAGTGCTTTTAGCGGAATATATTGAAATATATAATAAAAAGCGGCGGACAGGATTGTCCGCCGCTTTTTCGTTCTTTTCGTATTTTTTCCGTAACCTGCCGCTATCTGATAAAAAACAGGAGCGACAATTTTGTCATTAAATAAAAACAGCAGCTTATAGTTTGTGTGGACACGATTGTCCGGGCCCGGGCGGGTGTTTCTCCTGCGGGAGAGCCCATAAATGCGTTCTTAGAGCATTTTCAGTTTGAAACTATGTGCGTTTCAAACCATACGGCCTGTCGTTTCACCTTTTCCAAAGCTGAAACGCTTTAGGGGCTGTTAACATAAATTTACAATTTATTTCAAATAAATAGAAATATCTGGCGCTCCTGTTCCCTTTGAAAAAGCGCGCTGGGGAAGGGATGGGGGCTTGGGGGAAGGACTACAAGAACGCCTTTCCTTCGGAAAGGCTGGGCCCTCTCGCGCCGGCAGCGACCGAAGGCGGCCGCAGGCCGTGCCCGTTGCGACGAAGGAAGCTACGGGCATCGACAGCAGAGATGAGGGGGGTCCCTTCCCCCAAACAACTTACGAAGAGTGTTAACAGGCCCTAGAACTCCCAGCCGAAGCTCAGGCCGGTGTTGGCGGAGGCGGCGCTGGTGCGGAAGAATTCCCCGCCGGCATCGATCTGGGCAAAGAAGCCGCTCGCATGGGTCAGGCGCAGGCTGCCCTGTACCAGCAGGGCGTCGCGTCCCGTCAGATCCGTGGAGGAGCGGAAGCCCCGGTCGCCGTAATCCCGGAAGGCCGCCGCGGTATGGAAGGTTCCGTCCAGCAGCTCGTGCCGCCAGGCCGCCAGAACATCCAGTCCCAGACCGGAGCCGTTTTCCAGCTCTGTGCTCCAGCCCGCATGCGCGCCGAGCGAAAGCTGGAGCGACTCATACGTCCGGGCATCGATATGCAGGCGGCTGGCTTCGCCGTCGTTTTCCGAGATGCCGGGGCGGCGCAGGAAGGCGTACTCCATCCAGCCTGTGGGGCCGACATGGAGCAGGCCGTCTCCGGCGGACAGGGTCCAGTCCTTGCCGCCGCCCAGCAGGGCGCTGCCCGTGAGGCCGGTCCAGCGGCTTTCGTTGTGGCGGACATAGCCGTTAAAGGCAACAGTACGGTTCATTTCGCCGTCTTCCAGCCCCAGACGGGCCTGCGCCGTCAGGTAGAAGCCGTTCCAGTCCTCCGGGGCCAGCAGT
The DNA here is from genome assembly GCA_019114565.1 of Candidatus Desulfovibrio intestinigallinarum. Lineage (GTDB taxonomy): Bacteria > Desulfobacterota > Desulfovibrionia > Desulfovibrionales > Desulfovibrionaceae > Desulfovibrio > Desulfovibrio intestinigallinarum. Next base: position 6,644 of record DXFI01000052.1, read on the forward strand.
CCGTGAATACCCGCAAGGGCCGACTGTGTTTCGGCCGTTGCGTCATGGGCTCCCGTCACCGAGGTGCGGCGCGCGGCCAGTCCCACGTGGAAGCCGAGCGCAAGACCGCTGTCAAAGCGCCGATCCATGCCTGCCAGCAGGCCTATGCCCGTGCTCTGCCAGCCGGAGGCGTCGCCGTGGCTGCCCTGCCGGGAACCCGCGCCGTAGGGGGTGGCCCAGGCCTGCCAGCTGTCCGCATCGGGGGTATCCGGGCGATTGTTCGGGATTGCTGTAAGGGAACGGCCCGCCTGCAGGTTGCCCAGCATGCGCCGCAGCAGCAGGACGTTGAATTCGGCCTGCTGCGCCAGAGCGGCGCGGGCCGAGGCGTCATAGGCTTCCGGGCCCAGCTGATCCAGCGCCTGCCGGACAACGCCGCCGTCCCGCGCGGACCAGTCCAGCGCGGCCAGCAGTTCCTGCATATCGCCCCGGGCCACGTCGGTGATGCCCGCAAGAGCGTGCCCCAGCGAGGCGGCTCCGGCTGTGGCGGCATGACGGCTGTAGGCGTCCGCAGCACGGGAAACATCAATCTGAGGCTGGGTTGCGGCGTCGAAATTCAGGGTAAAGTCCAGCGTGGGCGACAGATCCGCGACAAGGGCCACATCGGAGAAGCTGCCGCTCAACGTGCCGCCGGAAACGCTGACCGGACTTTCCGGGGTAATGACGGCCTGATTCGCGTAGAAGTCCCGCAGGGGCCGCAGGAGCCATGTGCCGTCAAGCCGGGCCGAATCCGCTTTTATGCCGGCGACCTGTCCGTCGGCCGTGAAGCCTGTTTCCAGCGTCGCCCCGGCATTGTTGACAAAGTTTGTGCCGACATGGGCCGCCCTGCCGGAATCGTCCATGCCCGTAAGCGTGAGGTGTCCGCTGTTGTTCAGGGAATAGACGTCCACGATGCCGGTCACGGCAAGGTGCCCGGCCGCGAGCTCCATATCGATGCTGGGAGCGCCGATGATGCTCCCGTTCAGGGTCATGTCAAAATCGGGATCTGCCTGCGTGCCTGCGCTTCCGTCTGCCTGCGGGGCCAGGCCGAAGGTCAGTTGCGTATGCAGGTCTTCCTGGTTTCCGGGATACTGAATGCGTTCGTCTTCCGGGTCCCAGTCCGAAATGATGCTGCCGGAGACGTTCGCGCCGGAGAGAATGTTGATATTCCGTACCCAGGCGTTTTCCGCAATGTAGATGGAGGCCGCGCTGCCGGCCAGCGTGCCGCTCACATCGAAGGCGGAGACAAGCGCTTCGTCAAGGTTGAGATCAAAGCCGTTGGAATCCTTATAATCATTTCCGGGGATGGAGAGGGAAATTTCATTTCCGTCATCATCGGAGCCGGTCCATATCCAGGAGCCGCGATATTCCGTGTCGTTCCCCAGTATATTCCCGCCGAAATCGAAGCGGGCGGCCACGCCGTCCTCACCGAGCGCCTGTATGGTCCCCCGGTTGACGACGGTCTGCTCCTTGCCGTAGGCCACCAGCAGGCCCGTGCCCCAGAGGCCGTCGGCGGCAACAAGTACGTCGGGATTGATGCGCAGAGTATTGTTGCTGCCGTCCACGCGGATGCCGGTTCCCGCCACGCCTCCGGCCAGCAGATCAGCGGCCTGCGTCACATCGTTGTGCTTGCCATAGATGTGCAGCCCCACGCCCAGCGTAGCCGTGTTGGCCTGCCCCTCAAGCCAGCCCGTGCCGCTTTCGTTGCGGGCGAAATAGCCGCTGGCATTGGTAAGGGTGAGGCCGTCGCCATAGACGGAATAGCCGAAGAAGTTTTTCCGGTCGATATTGTAGCCGATATCCTGCAGGGCCGCCAGTTCCGCCTCCATAAAGGTGGTGTAGTTGCGGTAGTTCTGGTGGCTCATAAGGCTGCGTTCCAGCTCGATATGCGAAAGATCCGGCGTATCATCCTCATAGCCTTCTATGAGCAGGCCGTCGTCATTGCCCATGACCTCGGCCACATGCTTGCCGTGAAATCTGACGCCGCTGTCTGTTCCTTCGCCCACGACAAAGACGTTGCCGGAGCCGGTGGCGTCGCCTTCCTTCACAACCTCCATGCCAGGCTTCAGCCAGAAGCCCTGACTGTTTTTAAGATGCGTGTCCCAGGTGGAGACCTTCCTTTCCTCATTTCCGGCAAGGGAATAGATTCCCAGCGCATGCCCTATTTCGTGATACAGAACGGTGACGATATCGGCTTGTCCGCCGGTAACGGGGATGGGCGACAGACGTTCCGGAATGGCCATATCCAGAGGGCCGACGAGGATGAGGCCCGGTTCATCGGGGGTTATCCCGTGAAGAATGCCGTCCTGTATACCCGTATTGAGGACACTGTCCGCACTCTGGTTGGGCTCGCTGAGAGCTCCGGCATTCTCTTCGAGAAAGGTGCCTACAGTAATGGGAAGGGGGCTGCTGTTCCTGCTGCCGGGGCCGAGCACTTCGGCCCAGAGTCCGGCCGCCTGCGCGATGGCCTGTTTCTGGGCGGCACTGAGCTGCCAGGGAGAATAGCCCGGCATCGTCTCGTCCTCGTATTCCCCATAGTATTCTCCCTTGTCAAAAAAATGCAGCTCGAACAGCGGGGAGCCGTCCGGCCGGGCAACAGGACGCACCTCGTATGCCTGAGCCTCGAAACTGCCCGGCAGCGGCGAGACAAGGCATCCCGCGCCTGTCAGGATGCACAGCAGGAATCCTCCCGCCGTTTTTTTCCATCTTCTTTGCCATGATGACGGCATGCGCACGACAAACTCCTTTTTATGGGGGAGACAAATCCGAATGTTACTGGCGTATTGCGTTAAGAATGAGAGCTCCTGTGTCTATATCAGCTTCTTCCATAAGGCAAATGCATTCCGGACGCTCCGGTCAGCGGAAGCGCAGCGGCTTTTAGAGCGTTTTATCTTTAAGGCTCTTGACTAGCTGAGAGGACCTAAAAAGGTTATCTAGCTAGGCATGGCAATGAAAAACAAATACGCATACCGTTCAAGAATTTCTGAGGCCAAAATTCGGCAACTTGTGAAGCTTTTTTCCGTCGA
>DXFI01000053.1 GCA_019114565.1 Candidatus Desulfovibrio intestinigallinarum
GTGGGGGCTTGGGGGAGGGGAACCCCTCTCGCGTTAGCAGAGGGGTTCCCCTCCCCCAAATCAAAACCCATCAGCAACCAACACCGCCCGCTTACGCTGCGGGGGCCGGGTCTTCCCAGTCCTTGAGAACAGCCTGATAGCCGATGCTGGCGAGGGCGGCGGTCATTTCCTCGACGCTGCGGTGATCGGTGATTTCAAATTGCCCGACCTCGTCGCCGTTGGTGGCGCGACCGCCGACAGCCGTGGAAACGCCTGCGGACACGCGGGTGACGCCCAGCGGGACGAGATGATTACGCATGAAGGCGCTTTCCCGGCTGGAACAGGTAATGGGCGACCGGGGGAGGAAGCAACGCAAGGCCGTCACGTACTGGACGAACTGACGGTCGCCCAGAGCGTGGGGGACATCGAACTGCCCCTCATGGGGACAGATGCGGGGAATGGAGAGCCCCACATCCACGCCGGGGAAGGTCCGCAGAAGCCACCAGGCATGCAGACCAGTAGCAAAAGCATCCTGTATGAATTCATCCAGCCCAAGGAGGGCCCCCAGCCCGAGACTGCGCATACCGCCGCGAGCGGCACGCTCGGGAGCGCTCAGACGGAAGGCATAGTCGCGCTTGGGACCGGCGGGATGCAGCCAGTCGTAGAGCTCGGGATTGTAGGTTTCCTGAAACATGGTCATGTTGTCTACGCCGGCCTGCACGAGGAAGGCGTATTCTTCCTCGGTCATGGAGTAGACTTCAATGCCGACCGACGCAAAGAGCGGCTTTATGCGGCGAGCCACATCGGCGATATACTGGGGTGACGATATCTGACGGGCATCTCCGGTGAGGAGCAGAATATGCTGGAGCCTCATGGATGCAATGACGCGGGCCTCGGCTTCGGCTTCATCCACGGACAGGTGACGCCGGTGAAGATGGTTGTTGGCATTGAAACCGCAGTAACGACACTGATTGGTGCAGTAATCCGACACATACAGCGGCGTGAAGAGATTCACGGCTCGCCCGAAATAGCGCAGGGTGAGAGCGTGGGCGCGCTGCGCCATACGCTCAAGCAGCGGCTCGGCTGCCGGAGAAAGCAGCACAAGAAAATCTTCGGGGCGCAGCGTATCCTTTTCCAGCGCGGCCAGAACCTGAGCCTCGGTGGCACGCGCTGCGATTTCAGCACGGCGTTCGCGCGGCCACTGGGCAAGCATATCCTGAAAGGTAGTCATGAAGCGCGACTCCTAACGAAGAAAGCCGGTAAGAGGAGAGGAGGCTTCAGCGCCTTCGCCGGCGGCCTTGACCGCCCCAAGCCCCGCAAGCCAGGCATTCCGCCCCGCCTCCACGGCAGCCTTGAAGGCGGCGGCCATGCGCACGGGATCGGCGGAAGAGGCAATGGCCGTATTGACGAGACAGGCCGCCGCGCCCATTTCCATGGCCTCGCAGGCATCGGAGGGCTTGCCGATACCCGCATCCACGATGACGGGCACATCCAGTTCATCAAGCAGGATGGCGATCATTTCTTTTGTGCGCAGGCCGCGATTGGTGCCGATGGGCGCGCCAAGGGGCATGACGGCCGCGGCCCCGGCATTGATGCAGGCGCGAGCGACGTAAAGATCCGGATTGATATAGGGGAGAACGGTGAAGCCTTCCTTGGCCAGCATTTCGGTGGCGCGTGCAGTCTCGTAGCCGTCGGGCAGCAGATGACGGGCATCGCTGATGACTTCAATCTTGATCCAGTCGCCGCAACCGGCAGCACGGGCAAGACGGGCAAGACGAACGGCTTCTTCGGCGGTACGGGCGCCGCTGGTATTGGGCAGCAGACGCATATTGGCGGGGATATGCGCGGTGATGCCTTCATTGCCGCCCTTGTCGACGCGCCGCATAGCAACCGTAATGACTTCCGCGCCGCTGGCTTCGGCCACAGCGGGAATCAGGCTGTCAGCGCCGTATTTGCCGGTACCGATGAAAAGACGGCTGCGCAGGGTGACGCCGCCGAGAACAAAGGGATCATTCATATGGAAAATCTCCTGAAAACAAAAATCCGGGAAGAACGCGCCGCAAAAGACGCGCGCCTGCGGCGCGAAAACAGTTTTCCGCCTGTCGCGGGCCGTCCCGCCGGAGAGGACCTGACACTGTGCCGCCGTCTTCCCGATGCTCATGCGGGGGAATGTCTTCTGTTATGTGGCTGTTGCGGGACGGAACCTTAACCGCCGCCGACAAAATGGACGATTTCGATGGTGTCGCCATCGGCAAGAGGCGTATCGGCAAAGGCCGCAGCCGGAACGATGTCGCCGTTGCGCTCCACAACGACTACGGCGGGATCATTGCCGCGCGCCCGCAGCATGGCCTCTATGGTCAGACCGTCATCAAGAGAAAGCGATTCTCCATTGATGGTGAGCTTCATGGTCCAGTCTCCCTATGTTGCGCGGAACCGCGTCAAAAATAAAAAAGCGCGTCCCGCCGGATACCGGGGACACGCTGCGCGAAAAGGGAGCGGATTTGTCCCGCACGCCTTTTCTGCCCGCTGCCTGCGCGGGCTGCCAGCTTCCCTACGTCAGTACTACCTGCCTCAGGTTCCGGGGTCAGGACGCTTACGCCCTTTCTCAGCCACCGCAGGCTCCCCCAGCCGGTAGGCGGAGTGTAGCCCTGTGCCCGCGCGATTGCAAGCCCGGCAAAGAATCGACACCCCGCAAGGACGCAATGCGCTTTTCTGACACTTTAGCCATACTATTTCAGCATGTTAACATAGGGCACGTTTTTTGCAAGAGACTCCGTGCCGGAGTCCCGGCAAGGAGAGTGCGTCATGATCCTGACATCAAGAGTAATGCAAGGCCCCCTGTGCCGCCGCTGGTGTGCGGCCGTGGCCGCCGTCGTCATCATGGCCTTTGCCGTTCCGGCCCAGGCTGTACGAATCAAGGATATCGCCACCTTTTCAGGCGTCCGCGACAACCAGTTGATAGGATATGGTCTTGTCGTGGGCCTGCAGGGTACCGGCGACAAGAAAGACTCGGTCTTCACCCTCAGTTCCATGAAGAACATGATGGACAAGATGGGTATCGGCCTTGATTCCAACTCCCTGAAGGTCAAGAACGTGGCCTCGGTCATGGTGACATCCAAGATGCCCGTTTCTTCCAAGCCGGGAACGCGGCTTGACGTCACGGTTTCGTCAGTTGGCGACGCCACGTCGCTGCTGGGCGGCGTTCTGCTGCAAACGGCCCTGAAGGGGGTGGACGGCAAGATTTACGCGCTGGCACAGGGCCCTCTGGTCGTGGGCGGTTATTCCGTTCAGGGCGCGGCCGCCAGTACACAGAAGAACATCAACACCGTGGGGCTGATTCCCGGGGGCGGCATTGTGGAGCGCAGCATCCCCTTTGAGTTCAATCAGCAGGATACGCTGACGCTCAACATGCGCACACCGGACTTTTCCACGGCGCAACAGATTTCCGAACGCCTCAACGCGGCCATGGGCGGCCCCTTCGCCAAGGCCGTTGATGCGGCATCCGTGGAAATGCGCGTTCCTCCGCAGTACCGGAGCAACCTCGTGCCTCTGATGGCCTCCGTGGAGAATCTGGAAGTGACCCCCGACACCGCCGCCAAGGTCGTTGTGGATGAAAAGACCGGCACCGTGGTGCTCGGACGGGATGTGCGCATTTCCCGCGCAGCCGTGGCGCACGGCAACCTGCAGATTACCGTGCAGGAAAGCGAGCAGGTTTCCCAGCCCGGCCCCTTCTCTCAGGGGCAGACGGTGGTTACGCCGCAGACCGACATCAATGTGCGCGAAGAAAACCGCAAGCTCAACATGCTGGAAGGCGCAACCCTGCAGGAACTGGTGGACGGCCTGAACGCCATTGGCGCAACGCCGCGTGACCTTATTTCCATTTTGCGCAGTCTCAAGGCATCGGGTTCGCTGCATGCGGATCTGGAGGTGATTTAAATGAAGTCCACCTTTGATGACGCCATGTTGTCCGCGTCCTTCGGCAGGACGCAGGGACAGGCCGCCGATTTGCGGAACAGCGTGCGCGGCCTGGGCCAGTCCTCCACGGCCGGGCTTACGCAGGAGCAGAAGAACCGTCGTCTGCGCGATGCCTGCGAAGGTTTTGAATCCATCTTCATTCAGAAGATGTGGCAGCAGATGCGCGCGACCCTGCCCAAGGAAGGACTCCTCAAGGGACGGGAGGAAGCCTACTGGCAGGACATGTACGATCAGGAACTGGCCAAGAGCATGACCAGCGCCGGCGGTATCGGTCTTGCGGACATGATGTTCGAGCAGCTCTCGCGCAACCTTGTTTCCGCAAGCCGCACGACGGCCTCGGCAACCGCACCCCGGCGGACGGCCTTTACCGCCGATGCAGCGCCCCTGCTGCCGCCGTCGCCGGAACTGCCCGATGCCGCGGAAAAGCAGTCTTCCGGACGCCGCACGTCCGTGACGGCTTCCATCTATGAAGGAAGCGCGCCGCAGGAGGGTCTTGTGCCGCAGGCTGCGCAGGAAGCACAGCAGAAGGCCCAGGCAGAGGCGCAACCCGCTCCGGCTGCCGGAGCCACGCCGCCCGCCGCTCCCGCGGCGCAGAATCCGCCGGAAGTGGAACAGGCGCTTGCCGTGCTGCGTTCACAGCAGACGGTGCACCATGTGCGGACGACATCCAACTCACGCCGGAGCCGCTCGACCTCCCGCCGCAGTGCACAGCTGACGGGTCTGCAAATGGCCCAGCAGGCCCAGCGCGAAGCCGGCGACAAGCTGGGTAACGGCGTTCGGCCGTCCTCTCTCTCGCGGCGCAATCACACGCCCGTGCCCACGGCCGGACAGCTGGCCGCAGCCAACGCCAATGCGGCGCAGGCTCCTGCGGAATCCGCCCTGCCGCCCCTGACGGCCGCCTCCGCGGAGCCGAACGCAGCCGCCGCCACGGCAGCGGCATCCGCGCCGGCAGTCGCGGCAGCGCAGCAGGCCGCCTCCCAACAACAGCCGCAGCAGGAGCAGCAGGCCAGCGTACGCCGCGTCCGCTACACTACCAATTTGCCCAAGCAGAAGCGGCGTGCGGATAAGGAAGATCTGATCCGCGTGCTGAATATGGACAGCCCGCAGCCCAGCATCAGCAATGCCGCGGGCGCAGCGGCCTACCAGCAGCAGGCAGCCGCCGCGGCGCAGGCGACAGCCGCGCCGCAGGGCAATCCCGCCATGCCCAACAGCCGGGCCCAGGCCGTGCGTGACAGCGCCGCGCTGAAGCAGATGATGGAAGCGCGGGAAAGCGGACAGGCAGGCACGCCCGTCGTTACCACCGGCCCGCTGGCGCCTCTGACGGGCGCATAGAGGGTTTCAACTTTGAAAAAGGTGAAACGCTAGGCGGCGGCACAGCGCCACCCGGCCCAAAGTGAGCGGAAAACTGCGCTTTTTCCGCGAAACGACTAGCCGCATGGAGTAAGACGCACAGCGTTTCGCACTGAAAAATGCTCTAATTTGGCATATCTTTTGCTAGAAAAATATCAAAAACGGCAGAATCTGCCGCCCGAAACCCGCCTTTGCCGCGGGCATCGCGAGGTCACCATGTACCAGAATATTTATGACTCTCTCTCCCGTCAGCATAAGGCACTGCAACTGCTGGAAGAATTGTTGCAGGAAGAATACAGCGTCCTGCGGCAGCGCGATACCAACGCCATCGCCGGTCTGCAGTTCTCCATACAGGAACTGATTCGGCAGCTTGCCTCCGAAAAGGCTGCCGTCGTTGAGGAACTGGCAGGAACCAAGGTGCTCGACTATGCTTCCATGCTGCCCGAAGAACAGGGCGACGCCCTGCGGGCACTTTTCCAGCTGGTAGACGATGCGGAGCAGGAAACTGCCCGTCAGGCATCCCGCAACGCGCAGTTCTCGCTCGCGCTGCTGGATCAGAGCAGCCGCAACCTGCTTGCGCTGACCAGCCATGTGGTGCCGCATCGTCTGGAAACCTACAGCCGTCACGGCGAAATGAACACACTGCGCCGCCATCCTCAGGCGGCCATTCTCAGCGGGAGGTTGTAAGTCATGCTGAACAGTCTGCTTAATATCGGCAAGACCTCCCTGCAGGCCACGCAGGCGTGGATCAACGTCACCGGCAACAATATCGCCAATGCGGATACCGACGGGTACTCCCGGCAGTATATTGATCAGCGCGACAACTACGCCGTCAACTACCGGCCCGGCGAAATGGGCATGGGCGTCAATGCCCAGCAGGTTCTGCGTTACTACGACAGCTTCCTGGAACAGTCCTACATCCGGCAGAATACCAATTCTGCCCGCTGGGGCGAACAGGACAAGATGATGACGTCGCTGGAAACGCTGTTCAACGAATCCAACCGCACGGGTCTGAGTTCCACGCTCAACGACTACTTCAAGGCCTGGAGCGATCTGGGACTGTACCCCGACAGCACGGCCCATCGCGAAAGCCTGCTCTCCTACGCTGACAACCTGAGCGATATGTTCAGCAATACGGCTGAGCAGATCAAGAAGCTTCAGGACGACATGAGCGTTTCCATCAAGGAAGGCGTGGATCGCATCAACGAGATTTCCCGCGCCATTGCCGACCTGAACCGTCAGATCACGGCGAACACCGTCGACGGCGTGAACAATCCCAACAGCCTGCTGGACGAGCGGGATCAGCTGGTGCGCGAATTATCCGAGCTGGTGGATATTCAGACCATCGACAACGGCAAGGGTAACTTCACCGTGCAGCTGAGCACCGGCCAGCCGCTGGTGGACGGCACCACGACCTATGACATGGCCTACATGCAGGGCATCACCCAGAATCGCCTTGTTCCCGGCTCCGGCTACACCGGCGAAGTGCAGTTTGAAGGCACCGACGGCTTCGAGTACACGCTGGAAATTCTGGACGGTGCAACCGCGGGCGACCCCAAGCAGTTCCGCGTGTCGCTGGACGGCGGCAAGACCTGGTTGAAGGACGAGGACGGCCAGGAACTGCGCATTGATATTACGGATGCCGACGGCGACGGCGTGAGCGATCCCGTCAAGGTAAAGAATCTGACCATTTCCTTCACGGATGTGAAGACGCTCAACGCGGGCGACAAGTTCGACATCGTGCCCAAGGAAGCTCTGTACTGGATTGAGCCCACCCGCGGCCCGGAAAACGTGACGCCCCAGGTCTTCCTTGACGGCACCGACAACGGCGAACGCGTGACCGGCGGCAAGCTGGCGGCCTATTTCAATATCCGCGACGACAACTGCACCCGCTACCTTGACGAGCTGGACGCCACGGCGAAGAGCCTGATCTGGGAAGTGAACCGGCAGCACAGCCAGGGCGCCGGCCTGCAGAACTTCGACTATCTAATGGGCACGGAAAGCGTGGGCGACATCACGCAGCCTCTGGGCAGCTGGCAGTCCATGCTGACCTTCAGCGATCGTCTGGAAGCCGGCAGCATTCAGTTCCACTTCTATGACAAGACCACCGGCGACTATACCACGTCGGCAACGCTGAATTTCGATCCCGCCACCGACAGCCTCGAAGATGTGCGGGACAAGCTCAATGCGCTCACGGATGCCGACGGCAATAAGCTGCTGACGGCCACCATTCAGGACGGCAAGCTGAACATCACCAGCAACAATCCCAATCAGCAGTTTGCCATGGGCGAGGATTCGTCCGGCCTGATGGCCGCTCTGGGCCTGAATACCTTCTTCTCCGGCAACAGCGCCGAAACGCTGGCCGTCAACCAGATGCTGCACATGAACACCGCCTGGGTGGCATCGGGACAGGTCAACGGCGACCATGAAATCAACGTGGGCGACCCCATTACGGCTCAGGGCATCGGCGCGCTGGCCAATAAGGACGTGGTCATCAGCACGGTCTGGAAGACGGTGGACAATCAGACCATCTCGGAATTCTATGCCAATCTGGTTTCCGAAGTGGGCTCCGAACGCCGCCTGAGCAAGACCAACAGCGAATATCACGACACCCTGACGCAGGATATCTTCTCGCGTTCCCAGTCCGTGTCCGGCGTGAGCCTTGACGAAGAACTGACCAACCTGATCAAGTATCAGCATTCCTATACCGCGGCAGCCAAGCTGATCACCACCGCGGACCAGATGCTGCAAACCCTGCTCGGCATCAAGCAGTAGCGGAGGACTTCATGGCCATTCGCATTACTCAGCAATACATGTACAGCTCCATGCTGAACGGCATGCAGTCCAGCCTGGGCAAGTACATGGAATCCATGGAACAGGGTTCCACGCAGAAGCAGATCAACCGGCCTTCGGACGATCCCGCGGCCTTCTATCGCATTCTGACCACCCGCGACTCCATTGATGAAACCAAGAAGTATCTGACCAATATCAACGAAGCCAAGGGCTGGCTGGAGCTGACCGACTCCACCCTGACCAACCTTACAACCCTCATGGGCAGCATCAAGGCGCTCATGAATCAGGCCTCGACCGACTGCACCGCCGCCGAACGCCAGATCATGGCCGACGAGGCCTGGCAGATGTTCGGCCAGATTCTGAACCTGTCCAATACGGAGTTCAACGGCAACAAGCTCTTTGCCGGTCACAAGTATAACGAGAGCGCCTTCGAAAAGGGCCTGGCCATTTCCGTCTCCATGATGGACGATACCAAGCCCGGCGACGAGGAATATGAAACCTCCGCCAAGAAGGCATGGACGGATCTCATTTCGGCGGGACATGTTTCCGTCAGCGGCAACAGCGACAAGGCCATTGCCGTGCAGTTCCTTGAAAAGGGCACGCTGGACGAAAACGGTTTCCGCGTCGATCCCGGGACGGATGACGAAGGAAATCCCTATGACACGAACGGCGACGGCGCTCTGTCCTTCCGCTGGAGCAGCGACGGCGGCAAGACCTGGCAGACCGGCACCCTGCCGGCGGGCTCCGACAAGATCACCGTGGGCTCCGGTGTGGAAATCGACTTTTCCGGCATGATTCCCGGCGAATCGCTGGATATCTCCCCCGCCGAAAATACGGGCGAAGGCGAATTCAGCACGGAAGACGGCACAACCTTCTTCGTGAAGCCGACCGGCATCTATCAGGGCGATACCGGCAATCCTCCGCCGCAGATCACCATCTCCAACACCACGCCCGGCTCCACCGGCGCGGAAGGGCTGGAGGTTGATGCCGAGGGTTCTTTCGGCAGCAACGTCCTGGTGCGCTTCGAGGGCGTCAAGCAGCCCGACGGCTCCTTTGGCGGCAATATTTCCCTTACCGGCAACGATGAATTCGCCTACTCCTACAGCACCGACAACGGCGCGACATGGATAACGGCCTATGCCAAGTCCACCGGGCAGCAGCCCCTGCGCCTGCCCGTTCCCGGCGGCTACATTGACGTGGACGCCACCAATGCCAATAACGGGGACACCATCGAAGCGGGCACGCAGGTGCTGATCCATCCCCGCCGGGCCGATCTCGGCTACGAGGTGCTGAAGGATACCTACATCGACGTCAACCGCGTGGGGACGGAAATCTTCGGCGGTTACTACGACGACAAGCCCACGCTGTCCGACGACACGAACCTGTTCAACATCATGGGCGACTTCATCGCCGCGCTGGAATTCAACAATCAGGAAGGCTGTCAGGAAGCCTATTCCAAGCTGTCCACCTGCCTGGAATATGTGACGACCCAGACTTCCCGCACCGGGGCGCTGGAAAACCGAGTCTCTCTGGCCTATGATGTCAACACATCGACCCTGCTCTCGCAGGAAGAAGTGCTGAGCGGCACCGAGGACATTGATCTTACCGAGCTGCTGAGCAAGCTGACCCAGCAGCAGACGACCTATCAGACCGTCCTCATGTCGTCTTCCATGATTATGAACATGGGTCTCATGAATTACCTGTAGGCGCCGCGGTTTTAGAGCATTTTCAGTTTGAAACGCTGTGCGTTTCAAACCATACGGCCTGTCGTTTCGCGGAAAAAGCGCAGTTTTTCCGCTCACTTTGGGCCGGGCGGCGCTATGCCGCCGCCTCACGTTTCACCTTTTTCAAAGATGAAACGCTCCAGGCCGCGCTACCTGCTCCGACAGACACGCGGCTCCGCGGACAACCCAGAACCAGGCGTCTTACGCCTGTTACGGCTGCAGAATTATGGCACAAGACAACACAATCGAAATTGATACCCGCTTGGGACGCCGTACCGTACAAACGGACAAGATCATTCACTTCCCGCGCGGCCTTGCCGGCTTCGAGAAGGAACATGAGTTCGTTTTGCTTCAGGTGCAGCCCAATGCGCCTCTGCTGGTGCTGCAAAGCATCTCCAATCCGCATGTGGGGCTGCTGGTGGCCGATCCCTACAGCTTCCAGCCGAGCTACCCCGTCACCATCGGGGATGCGGATCAGGCCCTGCTGCGCCTGCGGCATGCGGATGATGCCGCCGTGCTGGTCACGGTCAGCATTCCCGAAGGCGACCCGGCCAACGCCCTCCTGAACCTGATGGGACCCATTATCATCAATCACCGGAACTGCGTCGGTCTGCAGGTTGCCCAGATGGGCGACGGCCCCGCGCAGGCCCGCATCGGCGATCATATGGGTGTCACACGTGCGGAAGGCGAAATGCCGCAGCGCGATCTGCGCTTTACCCCCGTGCCTGATGACGACGAAAGCACGGACAAATAGCCGTGCCGCCCATTCCAAGGCGTTGTCGGGAGCACGCCGTCTTGTGTTCCGATGTAAGCCGTAGTTCTTGATGAGACAAAGACCGCATACCCGTTCAGGGCATGCGGTCTTTCTGCCAGAGCCTGTTGACACTAGAGCAATTTCAGTTTGAAATGCTTCGCATTTCAAACCATACGGCCTGTCGTTTCGCGGAAAAAAGCGCAGTTTTTCGGCTCACTTTGGGCCCGACGGCGCTGCGCCGCCTCCTCGCGTTTCACCTTTTTCAAAAGAAAAACGACAAAAAAGCCGCTGCCCGAAAGCAGCGGCTTTTTTGCGAATACCGCAGGCGCGGCGGCATTCCAGCCGTAACGCCTGGCAGAGCATTTTCAGCTTACCCTTTTCAAGAGCAAAACGCTCTAGATCTTGAACAGGGCCGCCTCTTCGCGGACAAGCCCCGCCGCGATCATACGGCTGTCGCGGGCATAGGTGCCGTTGGCAATCTCCGCCCGCAGCTGTTCCACCTTTTCAGCGCGCACATCAGGGGCTTCCTGCGCGGCCTTGCGAGCCACATTCAAAAGCTGCCCGTCCTGCGAAACCTGCACGGTATCGCCCTGCGCGGACGTCGCGGCATTACTGGTGCGACCGCGGCGCTGCGCCGTTTCATTAGTTGTTCCGGCAACATTGCCGCCATATGCATCCATGGCGTTTGTGAGTTGCTGTATATCCATAGTTCCCCTCCGGATGCCGACATGAACCCTTTATCTCGATCCCAGGGGCGGCGGCTTGTCCAGCATACTTTGATGTACCAGCTGGCGCGTAATACGCCAGAGAGCAAATCGCGTCTGCTTTTGTGCGTCCTCGGACAAAGGCTGCGAGCCTTGCGGGCCGCGACCCACAAAACGCAGTTGCTCGCCGGGCGGATAGGTAAAGAGGAGCTCCTGCCCCAGACTTTTCCCCAGCTCCCGGCGAATTTCCTCCACCATCGGATTATCGCTGCCCGTATAAATCAGGCTTTCGTATAGTTCGCGCGCGACCTTTTCCACATACGCGCGCCGCTTGATTTCCGGATCGGGGTCATGCGGCGACTCGCCCTCGGCGAGTCTCATTTTCACCCGTAGCCGCGCCAGTCTTCGGGCCGAGAGCAACTGCTGCTCGTAGCCGCGAATCATGGACCGCAGTTGCGGATTCATGGTTTCTTCCATGGCGTTATCCCCGTCTTACTGGAGATTTTCGGCAAGAGTACGCAAAACTTTAGAGGAGTCAACCGATTCCCGCAAAGATTGTACGCTCCCGGCATGCCCCGTTTTTTGCTCGTCATCTCCTCCTGAAAAGATACGGAGCCCCGCGCCGAAAAAGATTCAGAACAGGGCTCCCGGAAAGGCTTTCGTCAATCAGACCATCGCCGGACGGCATCAGGCCGGCCAGTCACGGGAAGCTGAGGTCAGGCCGTCCCTGCGTACCAGCAGGGCGGCGCAGGACGGCAGACTGTCGGCCAGCGCAAGGGCATCCCGCGGCATCATGACGGAAAGCGCCGTGGCCAGCGCATCGGCCGTTGCCGCATCCCCGGCCAGCACGCTCATGCTGCCCAGCTCGGGGCTCTCTCCGGTTTCCGGCCGCAGCAGATGATGCCGCTTTCCGGCGGCGTCATAGCGCGCTTCATAGCCGCCGGACGTCGCCAGCGCGGCATCGCGCAACTCAAGAATCTGCGGAAAACGGCCCTGCCCGGCCGGATCTTCAATGGCTACGCGCCAGGCCTGCCCGGGCGCGCGTTCCCCGCGCGCCAGCATATCGCCGCCCGCATTGATGAGAAAATGACGGCAGCCGGCAGCCCTCAACACGTCACCCAGCGCATCCACGACAGCTCCCTTGGCAATACCGTCCAGCGTGACGCCCATGCCCTCACGGCACAAACGCACGCCGCGCCCGTTCTGCCGGATACCGTCGGGATCGACCAGCGCCAGCGCCTCCCGCAGATCATCCGCGGCAACGCGCTTTCCCGCGTCCCTTGCCTGTTCAAGCAACCGCACCAGCGGCAGAACCGTGGGATTAAAGGCGTGATTGCTCCATGCGCCGATACGGCGGGCTCGCTCCAGCACAGCGGCCAGCTCCGGCGGCACATCCTGCAGCGCGCCCTGCGCATTGAGGATGGACAACGGAGATGAAGCGTCAAAACGGCTCAGAATGCCTTCCAGCCGGCGGCATTCGGCAAAGGCCGCCGCCACGGCTTCCTGCGCCTGCGCCTCGCTGCAGCGGGCAAGGGAAATGGTCACCATAGTTCCCATATGGAAGCCCGTACGCACATAGGGCGCGGCACCGGCTGCGGGCACGAAGGCGCGGGCAAGGCCGGGGACAAGCAGCAGACCGCCCGTCATGAGCAGGCCGCGCAGGGCCTGACGGCGGGAAAGATCAGAGTAGGCTGACTGTTTCATGCGGAGCTCCTTGTCGAAAAAATTAGAGCATTTTCAATTTGAAATGCTTCGCACTTCAAACCATACGAACTGTCGTTTCTCGAAAAAGCGCGGCTTTTCACTCGCTTCTGGCCGGACGCCTCGCATCTGAAAAAGCGCGCTGGGGAAGGGATGGGGGGCTTGGGGGGAAGGGAAACACCTCTCGCGCTAGAGGGGTTTCCCTTCCCCCCAATAAACTGCGAAAGAACAGGCCTAGGCCTCGGGCGTGCTCGCAGCGGCGGCGGTCGCAGAGGCTCCCGCGCTGCGCACGGCGGCGGAAATGCCGTTTACCGGGCGGAGAATATGCCGCACACAGGAGGAGATGCAGACCTGTCCGCAGTCGTCCCCGTAGGAAAGACAGAGACGCTGATCGACCTCCACGCGATTATCCTTCATGGACAGCGCCTTTGCCGGGCAGTTTCTGATACACTTGCCGCAGGAAAGACAGCCCACGTCGCAGACGTCGCTGACGGCCCGCAGCTTGGCCCGCGAATTGCAGAAGACCGCAATGCGCGCACGCTTGGGAACGAGTTCCAGCACGCCGCGCGGGCAGGCCCCGGTGCAGGCCCCGCAGCCGGTGCAGAGATTGGCGTTGATGCGGACGACGCCTTCCTCAATGCGCATGGCTCCGAAGGGGCAGACCTGCACGCAGTCGCCGAAGCCGAGGCAGGAATACTTGCAGGTATCCACGCCGCCGCGCAGCATGGCGGCCGCCGCGCAGGACGGCATGCCCTCGTACTGATAGCGAAGCGCCACGTTACCGGCATTCTTGTCGCAGCGCCGCAGCGAACGCAGAGGATCGGCCTCGGCCACGGCCTTGCCGGTCAGTTCGCCGACGGCAATACGGACTTCCGCGCCCCCGGCGCAGCAGCGGTTGGCGGGAATGGCGGGATCATTGACGACGGCCGTCGCGTAACCTTCGCAGCCGGCAAAACCGCAGCCGCCGCAGTTGGCCCCGGGCAGGACCTCAAGCACGGCCTGCACCCGCGGATCTTCTTCCACATGAAAGACCCGGGAAGCCACGGCCAGCAGGACGGCGGCAACCAGACCAAGGGCGAAGAGGGTAATGATGGATGCGCTTACCATAATCTCTCCTCCCGTGTCAGTTGGCCATGCCCTTGAAACCCATGAACGCCAGCGACATCAGCCCGGCCATAATCAGCGCAATGGGCGTGCCCGCCATAGCCTTGGGCAGACGGCAGGTATCCAGCCGCTCGCGTATGCCGGCCATGAGCAGCAGCGCCAGCGTGAAGCCGATGCTTGAAGCCAGACCGTACAATACAGACGTGAGCAGATCGTATTCCTCCCGCTGCACGAGAATGGCCACGCCCATGACGGCGCAGTTGGTCGTGATCAGCGGCAGGAAGATGCCCAGCGCCGCATACAGGGGCGGCAGCATTTTCTTGAGAAACATTTCCACGAACTGCACCAGCGCGGCGATGACCACGATGAAGACTATGGTCTGCAGATAACCCAGCCCCAGCGGATCGAGCACGCAGCGCTGCATAAGCCAGGTGAAGAAGGTGGAAACAACGATAACGAAGATGACCGCGCTGCCCATGCCGAGGGCCACGCCGCGCTCCTTGGAGCAGCCCAGATAGGGACAGTTGCCCAGATATTGCGCCAGTACGATGTTGTTGACAAAGACGGCGGCGATGAAGAGCTGAAATATTTCCATACGGCCTCCCTACTGCGCCTGCGCGTCTCTGGCTCCCGCGCCGCAGGCGGTGCAACCGCCGCAGCTGCCGCAGCCCTGCTGCTGTGCCAGCGCTTCGGCCTGCTCGCCCTTGCGGCGCGCCTGCCGGAAATTGAGCATATTCATGCCCGCGAGAATGAGTCCCAGACAGATGAACGCGCCCGGAGCCTGCACCATGATGCGCAGGGGCTCGAAGCCTTCCGGCATGACGGCCATGCCGAACCAGGTTCCGTTGCCCAGGATTTCGCGGATGGAGCCGAGGAAGGTCAGCGACATGGTAAAACCAAGACCCATGCCGAGCCCGTCGGCCACGGAGGCGGCCACGCCGTTCTTGGCGGCAAAGGCTTCCGCACGGCCGAGAATAATGCAGTTCACCACGATCAGCGGCACGAAAATGCCCAGACGCTCATACAGGGGATAGGCATAGGCCTGCATGAGCAGTTCCACCGCCACCACCAGCGAGGCCGCAATGACGATGAAGCAGGCAATGCGGACCTTGGCCGGTATGATGTGGCGCACCATGGAAATAATCATATTGGAGAGCACCAGCACAAAGATGACCGCCGCGCCCATGCCGAGCCCGTTGCTGGCCGAGTTGGTCACGGCCAGCGTGGGGCAGAGCCCCAGCACCAGACGGAAGGGAGGCAGCTCTTTCCACAGGCCCTTGGTAAATTCCTTCAATACGCTCATGCCAGCCTCCTTACTTGGCCCACGCGGCAAGGATGTCCTTCTTCAGACGGACGTAGACGGCAGCGGCATTGTTGACGGCCCCCACGGCCCCGGCGGAAGAGATGGTGGCACCGGAAACGCCGTCGATGACGCCGCCGGCGGAAAGCTGCACCGGAGTCTTCTGCCCGGAGAACTGCCCGGTAAAGGCTGGTTCGGCAATGCGCATGCCCAGGCCCGGCGTTTCCTTGAGGGTGGTGGCCCCGATGCCCGCCAGCGTGTCATCCTTGAGATTGAAGCCCACCATGATGTTGACGTCGCCGCCGTAGCCCTTGGAGCTGTGCTCCAGCGCCACGCCCACCAGCGCGCCGCCCGAACGCACGGGAAAGATCATGAAGGCGCGACCGTCCGCCTCAAAGCGCTTGCGCTCCCCGATGGGATCGTTTTCCGCATAGGGGAAAACGCGCTTGATGGCCGGGCCCTGCACATTGGCAAGCACCTGCTCCTCAATGCGGGGAGCCGTGATCATTTTCAGATAGGAGAGCGCGAAGCCGGAAAGGCCGCACAGCACCGACAACACGACAATCATTCGAAGCATGTCGCGCATGGCTATCGACCTCCAAAGGGCTTGGGGCGCAGCAGATCAAGCTGCGGCGCCAGCAGGTTGGCCAGCAGAATGGCAAAGGGCGTGCCGTCGGCGTACACGCCGTACTTGCGGATGAGCATGACAAGCGCGCCGCCGACAAGGCCGTACAGGAACATGGGCAACGGACGGCTCGGCGCATTGGCCGGGTCCGTAATCAGGAAAAAGCCGCCCAGCAGCACGGACCCCGTCGCCAGATGGAAGAAGGGCGAGGCATTGGCCGCCGGGTCCGCCAGCGCAAAGGCCGTGGCCAGACCGGCAACGCCAAGGAAGAAGCCCAGCGCAATGTGCCAGCGCACAAAACCGCGCGCCGCAAGGAAACTGCCCCCCAGCAGGAGAGCGCCGGCCTGCCCGGCTCCCAGACCGTTGATCTGATGCCCGAGCAGCAGATCCGTAAAGGGAATTTCCTCTGCCGCCGCCGCGCCAAAGAACTTGAGACGCAGCAGCGGATCGACAAATTCCGTATCAAGCTGCATGGCGTTGGCGTCCATAAGCAGAGGGAAAGAAACAAAGAGAACGGCCCAGCCAACCAGCGAGGTATTGACCGGATTGGCCCCCAGCCCGCCAAAGGCCATCTTACCCAGACAGATGGAAACCACAGCCCCCAGACAGACCAGCCACCACGGCGCGGCGGCCGGCAGCATGAAGGCCAGCAGCAGACCGGAAACCGCGGCGGTACCGTCGTCCACGGCAATCTCGCGGCCCATGGCTTTCTGACAGAGCGCCTCCACGGCCACGCAGACGGCCACGCTCAGGGCCATGACGCGCAGGGCGGGCAGACCCCAGTTCCAGAGAGCGCAAAGGACGGCGGGCGCAAGCGCGGCCGCTATCCACAGACTCTGACGCTGCACCGTGCGCCCGCAGTGCCAGTAGGGAGGGGCGCTCATGGCCAGCAGAACGGCATTGCGGGCATCAGGCATGGCTGTCCTCCTTGGATGCGGGCTCGTTGCCGGGGGTGACGCCGACAGGTTCCAGCGGCGTCAGCTTCTGTTGATCCGCCTCGGCCAGCTTGTGCTTGGCCAGCCGGATATATTGCAGGACAGGACGGCGCGCGATGCAGACATAGCCGCACAGGCCGCATTCCAGACAGGATTGCACGTGTTCCTTGCGCGCCCGCTCGTGCAGGGCAAATTCCGCATAGCGGCTCAGCAGATTGGGCGAAAGATGCGCCGGGCAGATAAGCACGCAGGCGCCGCAGTTGATGCAGGGCGCGTGCCCCTGCATGGGCGGCACGGTTCCCGCCTCCACCACAAAGACGCCCATGGCGCCGCGCGTGACGCTGCGGGAGAGCTTGTCGAGGCTTTCGCCGCGCAGCGGACCGCCGCGCACAAGCGCATCGCCTTCGCGCAGCTCGATGCCCGCAAAGTCCAGCAGCTCGCCCACCATGCAGCCGTCCTTGACAATGTAATTGCCGGAGTGACGCAGGCTGCCCACGGTAAGCACGGTTTCCACCAGCGGCAGACCGGTTTCCACCACGCGCCCCAGACTCCAGAGATTGTGCAGGCCCACAATGCCCACGCCTTCGGGCCGCTCCTTGCCGGTCACGGCCTTGACAACCAGCTCATTGACGCTGGCAGGGTACTGCGAAGGCACGGACGCGACTTCCAGATCGTGGAATTGCAGACGCATTTCCTTGGGAACGGCCAGAACAATCTTCCGGGCGGGCGTCAGCTGCCGCAGCAGCGCAAGACCTGCCGAAAGCGTGGCCCGGTGCGTCATCAGCATGGGTTCGGCCCAGGTGATGCCGGGATCGGGATTCAGGCCGTTGATGATCAGCGTCTCACATTCCTGCCCCAGGGATTTGGTATTGAGTCCCAGCTCCTTGAGCAGCTGCGCCAGCCGCCTGCGCCCATCCGCGCCGGCCCCGCAGTCGCGGGCCAGCTCCATGACGTCCACCTTGTGAACAGCGTCCGCCAGCGCCCGCAGTTCCTCGTCCGGCTCCACAGCCTCAAGAAACAAACTGCGTTCGTTAATTTCGCTCACCACGCCGAACATGGGCGAGTAAAGATCGCCCTTGAGCGGCGAGGGATGCGTCCCCAGCTTCATGAAGGGATAGACGCGCGTCTTCTTCTTGATGCCCTCGCTCAGGGTCATGAACTCGCGGTTCAGGCGGACCTGCCGCGGCTCCGGCCCCATGCTGAAGCGTTGCGTCACGCCGTACAGCAGGTGAAAGCGAGGGTCGGTCAACATGGTGAAAAGTTCTTTCATGCCTGCCTCACTTGGTATGACATTGCCCGCACTGCGTCTTTTCAAACGGTCCCTTGCCGACCTTGCGATGACAGGTCATGCACTGGCCGTGGAACGCGTCCATGCGTCCGGGGACGAGCTCCTGCGCCTTCTTGCCGTGGCAGACGGCGCAGTCGGTATACAGCGGGTTCAGCTTCACCAGCCCTTCGGCCGGAAGACGATCCCGCACCTTGATCACGGCATGGCAGGAAGCGCAGCCCTTAGCACCCGCCGCAAACAGGTCTTCATGGCAGGAAAGACACTTCTGATGCACGGCGTCGGCCAGCGCGGGAGGCGTGCCCTCCTCCCGGGCCTGTCTGCCGGGAGCCACGCCGCTTTCGTGACAGTCGGCGCAATTCTGCGGTTCGGGTTCGATGTCGGCAGAATGATGGCAGTCCGTACAGGCCAGGCCGAGCTCTTCCACATGCCGCTTGTGCCCCCACTTCTTGCGATCCAGTTCCCGGTGATGGCAGGTCGCGCAGGCGGCATTGTCGTTGAAGGCGGCAACGTGCTTTTTTCTGAAAGATTCGTCAAATGTCGCGCCGTGGCAGGAGGCGCAGGCAACGGGCTTGTCCCGGGCCACGGGGCTTTCATGGTGGCAGGCGGCACAGTTGCGCTCCTGCCCGGAGGGAGCGGCAACGGCGGTCACATGGCGGGCATGTTCAAAAACCACCGTGCCCCCGGCGTTGTCGTAAAGAATGCGGCGCGGCATATCGTCGCGCGATGCAGGGACGAGATATAGTCCCGTGCCGACGATGCCCAGCGCAAGGGCGATGATGGTCATGGGTAAAAGGCGTTTTTGCATGGGCCACCTCGCTTTGCTGCGGTTGGGGCGGCCCGGCTGCGGGCCGCCCGGAAGGATGAAGGCTATACGGTGAAACGCGGATCCTTTTGCGCTTCTTCACGAACCAGACGGAAGAGGAAGGGACTCAGGAGCAGAATACCCACAAGGTTGGGGAAGGCCATGAGCGCATTGCCGATATCGGAGGCCAGCCAGACGATTTCCAGCGACAGCAGCGCGCCGAGGCAGAAGACCAGCACGTAGATGATGCGGAACGGCAGCTGGGCACGGTCGCCGAAAAGGTAAATGGCGCAGCGTTCCCCGTAGACGCACCAGCCCAGAGCCGTGGTGAAGGCGAACAGGGCAAGGCAGACGGTCACGCCGATTTTGCCGATGCCGGGCAGGGCCTTTTCATAGGCCGCGGCCGTCATGATACCGCCCCCGACGCCGGAGCTCCACGCGCCGGTGACCAGAATGGCAAAGCCGGTCATGGAGCAGATGACGAGGGTGGTGATGAACACGTCCAGCATGCCGATGCTGGCCTGCGTCAGCGGGCTGTGCGCCGTGGACGCCGCATGAGCCATGGGCGCGGTACCGAGACCGGCCTCATTGGAAAAGACGCCGCGGGCCATGCCCTGACGAATGGCCATCAT
>DXFI01000054.1 GCA_019114565.1 Candidatus Desulfovibrio intestinigallinarum
GGAAGGGATGGGGGGCCTGGGGGGAAGGGAAACACCTCCCGCGCTAGCGGAGGGGTTTCCCTTCCCCCCAGAAAAACCATTCAGATCAACGCCCCCCTAACGGGGGCGATAGGCGAGGGCCACGTCGGCGACGCCGCCGGAGACGGTTCCGCTGATGACGAGCCGCACCTTGCACCAGGGCTTGTTCATGGCGCCGACGGGGAAGCGGAAAAGGAGGCTTCCGGGTTCGGCCTGCACGCCGTCGGCAAGGGCGGAAATGCAGTAGGACGGGGCCGTTTCGGTAAAGGGGCCGTCCGGAGAATCGCCTTCCAGAAGAGTGAAGGTGATGGAGGTTCCCTCTGCGATGGAAAGGGGTTCCGTGTTGTTGTGATGGGCCACCACAACCACGTCGAGGGCGTTCTGAGTGCCGCCCGCGCGCAGCGCCGTGGGGCAGTCGACGGTATCCGCAAGCGTCAGACCGGTACCGAAGAACTGGTCGTACCAGAGCAGGGGCCGGATGCTGCCGAACATGGGGCCGGGGTCACGTCCGGCGTTGATGCGCTCAAGCGAAGCCTGCCGGTGGAGATCGAGAAATTCACGCGTCGTCATGGACATATTACTTCACCTTGATGTGCGGCTGCTTTTCCGCAATGTTGTGGGATTCGACGATGGAAATGCCCGCCCAGCTTTCAAGAAGCGCCCCGGCGTCCGTATCGCCGGAGGCCAGACGCACGCGCTCGGCCTTGAAGGGGTTGATGCCGTGAATCTTGCCGCGCGGGCTGGTAAAGATAAACGTGGTTCCGGGTTTGGAGCGCACCTGCGCCAGCATGTCATCGATCATGTCGGGCGTGGGATGATGGCTTTCGTCGATGTTGACGATGGCGGCCACCGTGCGGGCGGCGTCCAGGAGCTGATAGCCGAAGTTGCCGCGATAGGTGACGGAATAACCCAGCACGCCTTCGTAGCCCGGCGAATGGAGATAGTGCTCGTCGCCGCCGTAGGGAAATTCAATGGTCAGCAGACGGCCGGAATCAAACTGATCGGGGTCAAAGAGGCCCACGTTGGAGAGTTCGTCAAAACGCACGGCCAGCAGGAAGAAACCGCCGCTGGTTCCTCCGGCGTCGTGGACGTTCTTCACGGCCAGCGCGCCCTTGAGCCAGTTCTGGAAAACAAGCTGGCGCTCGGTGTCCATGCCCGCCTTCTTCAGGATGTAGTTCTGCTTTTCGGCAAAGTATTTGAGCGGCCCGCCGAACTTTCTGGCGCGCTGGGTGGGCACTTCCATCGTGCCGCCCATGACGTGCAGATCCGTGGTCACCAGATCGGACGAGACGGAAAGCTGCGGCAGGGGCGCGTCCGGGGCCACAAAGGCCGGGCCTTCGATGTCCGTCAGGCGCTCGGCCACGTTCCAGAGGCCGTGACTGGCGGCCTTCCATTTCACATGATTGAGAATGGGGGCTTCCTCGGTCAGGGAATCCACCATGCCCTTCTGCTTGCGCGCGTGCTTCACCGCGATTTCATGCAGGGTCACCATGCCCGTGCTCATTGCTGCTGCTCCTTTGCAAGAGGGTCCGCCGGATACGGCGCGCATCCGCCAACGGGAAATGCCGGGGCCGGAACGCGACGCGCCAGCCGCCCGCCGAACAGAAAATCCCCGTGCCCGGACGCGGAATCGTCATCGAACATGGGGAAAGTATAGCGCCCCCTTTCGGGAGGGGTCGCCCGACGGCAGGCAGCGGCGAGGCTGGAAACAGGCAGGGGAGGACTTGACGTTTTTTAGGAGACGGCGGGGAACGGGGGGATTGGGGGGGATGAGATAAAAGGAAAAGGAGAAAGCCCTTACGGCCTTCTCCCTTCGTAAATACAACACGCCGGGGCGGGCACTGCCCTCTCCCCGCCCCGGCTTTCGCTCCAGAGCATTTTTCAAAGGTGAAATGCGCTATCGCTCCCTGCGGCGATGCTCACGGAAGGCGTTGCGGAGGCCGTCGATGGCCGATTCATCCGCGCCGCCCGAACCGGCGACGCCGCCCGCGCCGACGCTGTCCTCGCTCAGCACGCGGGACAGGGCCAGCAGGCCCCGCACCACGCCGGGAAAGCAGGTTGCGCCGCTTTCGCCCAGCGCGCGGGAAAAGCTGTCGTTGCCCGTCAGGCGATCAATCCGGGAAATGAGCGACAGCACCGCCTGCCGGTTGCCCTCCATGCGGCCGCCCCACTCCTGCGCCAGTTCCCGCGTGCCGTTTTCCAGAAGCTGCTCGCGGCTGCGCGCAATCTGCTCCGTCTGCCAGCGGGCCAGCGCCCGCGCCTGTCTGGGTGTCAGGCCCATGTCCACGGCGGCCCGGCCGAAGTCTTCCAGAATCGCCGCATCCGCCGCGCCCTCCGGCAGACCCAGCTCCACCGACGCCCAGTCCTCAATGGGCATGTCGTCCCTGTCCATGCCCCCTTCCATGCCGCTGCCCGCGCCCCCTGTGTCCCTGCCCGCGAATCTGTCCATGCCCGGCACGCCTGCCGCGCCCGTTCCGCCGGGCGTTCCTTCGCCCCTGTCCCCGGCAAACACGCCGTTGCCGCCCTCGCCGCTCATGGCCGCCTGTTCCGCCGTGGTCATTTCCGCATCATTGCCGCGCATCACGTTGTTTTCCATTTTCTTTCCTCTTTCAAAAGTAAAAACGCTCTACAGATTTCGCGTCACCAGCGCCCCCGGCACGGGGCGTTCCCGCTCCGGCAGGCAGCACAGCCCCGGAATCAGGCGTTCCGTAAAGCCCAGTTCCCGCACAAAGCGCCGCGCATGCCGGTACGGCGCGGGAATAATCCCCAGCAGCGCCGCATACTGCGCCGTCAGCGCCGGTTCCACCAGAAAGGCCCGGCCCGCCGCCAGCGCCTCCGGCCCGCCAAGGCTGCAAAAATGCGCTATGCCCGTGCGCGACCCCGGCAACGCGGGCCGCACCCACGCGCACGCCACCGTCACGCCGCCGCTTGTCGCCAGATACAGCTCCGCGCCCGCCAGCGCCCGCGGCAACGCCTCCCGGCGCTCCGCGCGCGGCACGTCCCACAACATCACCTCCCAGCCCCCGGACACATCAAACAACCGCCCCGCCCAGACCGCCGCTTCCCCGCGGTCGCCGCTCATCCGCCGTATCTCCATGACAACATCCTTTTTATTTTTGATTGAGTTAGGATTGAGGGGGA
>DXFI01000055.1 GCA_019114565.1 Candidatus Desulfovibrio intestinigallinarum
CCGAACCCCCCATCCTTTCCCCAGCGCGCTTTTATCGGGGAAAAGTCAGGAATACGAGGCGACCCCGCCACCAAAGACAAGTGGCGTGTGTACGGCTAGTTTATCCTATCTATTTAAATTATTTGTAAAATTTGTATTAGCAGGTCCTGGGCGACTCAGGAGCCTTACGGGTATCGACAGCAGAGATGAGGTGCTTCCCTTCCCCCGGAAGAACGATTCAGGGACTATTATGCCTTTCGTTCCTCGGCGGCGGTCTTGCGGCGCTGCCGGGCGAGGGTCTGGAGATCCGCGACGCTGTCGCTTTCGTCAACGATTTCGCGTCCAAGAATTTCTTCCATGACGTCTTCCAGCGTCACCACACCGGCAAGGCCGCCGTATTCGTCGAGTACGGCAAAGAGGTGCACGCGGGAATGGAGAAACTCACGCAGCAGTCTGTCCAGCGTCTGGGTTTCCTGCACGAAATGCAGGGGCCGCATGATGTCGGCAAGGCGGGTCTTGCCGCTGTCGCCTTCACGGGAGCAGCGGGCCAGCGTGCGCCGCTCCACCAGCCCGATCAGATCCTCGTTGTCGTCGCCGAAAACGGGAATGCGGCTGAAGTGCCAGATCTGGGGGTCGTCATAGGCTTCGTCCACGGTCAGGCTCCCCGGTAGGGAGAAAACAACGGTGCGCGGGGTCATGATGTCGTAGACGCGCTTCTGATCCAGCGCAAGCACGTTGCGGACAAAGCGTTCTTCGTAGTCCTGAATGCGCCCGGCCTCGCGGGAAAGGCTGGTGATGGCGCAGATATCGTCTTCGGAAATCTGCGGGCCCTTGGTCTGCGGCGTGACGGCGCGGGTCAGCAGGCCCAGCAGCCAGATCAGGGGCGAGAGCAGGCGCACGGCCCATTGCAGCGGCACGGCAAAGGCCATCATGATGGGCGTGCAGTAGGCGACGCCCAGCGTCTTGGGGACAATTTCGCCCATCATGAGAATGATGCAGGTAAAGGCCGCGGCAAAGACGCCCATGTGCTCGCCGCCGAAAACAGCCATGAAGGCCGCGCCCGCCACGGCGGAACCGGCGGTATTGGCCACCGTGTTCATGGTAAGAATGGCGGCAATGGGTTTGTCGATGTTGGAGCGGAGCCCGTAGAGAATTTTCCCCGCCCGCCGTCCGCTCTGCCGGGCGCGTTCGATGGCGGACCACGGCACGGCGTACAGCGCCGCTTCCGTCAGGGAGCAGGTGAAGGAGGTCAGTACGGAGATGCCGACGGCCAGAGCCAGAGTCAACATGCAACTATCCTTAGATAAGGGTATGAGGGGAGGCCGCGCACAGGGCTTGCGCGGCATGATGGAAAAACTATATCCTGCCGTTATCCCCTTGGCAATCGGAGCAACGAAGGCATGAACAGAGATTTTGCAGCCATGAACGCCGATCCAGCGGCGCGAGAGGACTTTGTCCGACGATGTCTGACCTGCATTGACGAGGCATGCGAGGCAGCCGCGGAGGACCTTGTGCGCCTGCGGCGGGATTTGCACCGTCATCCCGAGACGGCCTGGGCGGAATACCGTACGGCCGCCCTGGCGGCGCAGGAGCTGGCCGCCTGCGGTTTTGAGGTGCATATGGGCGCGGAAGCCTGCGATCCCGAAGCCTGCCCGCGCTCCTTTCAGGCCGGGCGGGACGAGGCCGAGCGGCAGAGGGCGCTGGCCGAAGGGGCTTCTCCTGAACTGGTGGCCCGCATGGCGGGCGGCCTGACGGCCCTGTGGGGCGACATGCAGCTGGGCGACGGAGGTCCGCTGATAGCCCTGCGTTTCGACATGGACGCCAACGCCGGTCTGAGCGAATGCGCCGATGCGCGGCATCAGCCCGCGGCCGAGGGCTTCTCCAGTTGTCATGACGGCCGGATGCACGCCTGCGGGCATGACGGGCACATGGCCATCGGCCTTGGTCTGGCCCGCGTGCTGGCCCGTCTGAGGGAAACGTGCGGCGACGGCCTGCGCGGGCGGGTGCGCCTTGTCTTCCAGCCTGCCGAGGAAGAAGGCGAAGGAGCGCCGGGCATGGTGGCCGCGGGCGCCATGCGGGATGTGAAGGCTCTTTTTGCCCTGCATATCGGCATGCAGGCGGGAGGCAGCGGGCGGCTGGTGTGCGGCACGCGCGGTTTTCTGGCAACCACAAATTTTCGTATCGGCTTTGACGGCAAAAGCGCCCACGCGGGCACCGCGCCGCAGCAGGGGCATAATGCGCTGCTGGCGGCCTGTACCGCCGTATGCCAGATGCAGGCCATCCCCCGCCACGGGGAAGGGGCCTCGCGCATCAACGTGGGCGAACTGCACGCCCGGGAAACGCCTAATATCATTCCGGCTCATGCCTGGCTGCGCGGCGAAACGCGCGGAGCCACGTCGGCCATCGACGATTATATGATGGAAGCCGTACGCCGCATTGCCGATGCCGCGGCCCGCATGCATCAGTGCTCGGCCGCCGTTTCCGTGCAGAGTCACTGCCCGGGGGCCACGTCCTCGCCGGGGTTGACCGCTCTGGTCGAGCGGGCGGCCCGTGCCATGAACTGCTTTGACGAGATTGTGCCGGAGGCGGATTTCGGGGCGTCCGAGGATTGCAGCTGGTTTATGAATCATGTGCAGGAACAGGGCGGCGAAGCCGTGTATCTCCAGCTGGGGGCCGACAGGCCTTCCGGGCATCATACGGCGACATTTACTTTTGACGAGGCCGTCCTGCCCCGGGGAACGGCTCTGCTTGCCCGTTGCATCCTTTTGTATTTACTTGAAAATTTTTCTTCCTGTCAGGAAAGATAAAATTTTTTGAAAATTTTTGTTGACAGGGAGGGGCAATCTGCGTACAACCAATTTGTTCACGAGGTGAACGAATAAAAATAGTGTCGCGGGGTGGAGCAGCTCGGTAGCTCGTCGGGCTCATAACCCGAAGGTCGTAGGTTCAAATCCTGCCCCCGCAACCAGAAAGTCCAAAGGCTTACGATGAAAATCGTAAGCCTTTTTTCGTTGGCTGAGTTTTCTCAGCCGTTATTCCCCCGGAGTCTGTTAACTCTAGAGCATTTTCAGTTTGAAATGCTTCGCATTTCAAACCATACGGCCTGTCGTTTCGCGGAAAAAACGCGGTTTTTCCGCTTACTTTGGGCCGGGCGGCGCCGTGCCGCCGCCTCGCGTTTCACCTTTTTCAAAGTTGAAACGCTCTAAATCGTTCTTCTGGGGGGATGGAACCCCTCTGCTGGCGCGAGAGGTGTTTTCCTTCCCCAGCGCGCTTTTATCAGGGGAAAGCCAGGAATACGAGGTGACCCCGCTACCAAAGACAAGTGGCGTGTGCGCAGCCTATTGAATTTATTTGTAAAATTTGTGTTAACAGGCCTTGGAACGCGGGTTTTGGGGAGGATGGGGGAGTTTGAGGGGGAAGGAACCCCTTTTTGCCGCAAGCAGCGACCCAACGGGCGGCCGAAGGCCGTGTCCGTTAGGCGACGCAGGAGCCTTACGGACATCGACAGCAGAGCAAAGGGGTTCCTTCCCCCTCAAAACAAAACATAATGAGTTCTGAGCCTAATACTCTATTTTTATCGTTGTTTCCTGAGGCAGGTCTTCGACGCGCTGCAGGGTCATGTTCAGCTCGGAGGCTGCCGCAAAGGCTTCCTTTACCTTGTCGACCGGCACAACAAAGAACATGTATTCGTCGCCGCCTTCATCCCACATGAGAATCGTCAGGCCATAGCGTTCCTTCAAAATGGGGTTGCAATCGCGGAGCACATCGTTGGGATAGGCGTATTCGCTATAAATTTCTTCATTGTCCCAGGGGGGCAGGTATTCCTTTGCCCCCGGAGGCAGGAGCTCGCACAGGGAGGCGAAAACTTCCGGCGGCGCTTCCTTCCAGTCCACCCAGTCCAGGCGATGCCGGTCTCTCAGGGCCAGCCGCATCAAGGAGAAATGCCAGCCGGTTCTGGGTTCGTAGTCGAACTCTTCGGCGAGCGCGGCGCATTCTGTCGGCTTTGTGGCTGCGGCGTGGATTTTGTCCGCCAGCTCTTCGGCATCGGTGACGCCCATCAGGGTAAAGAGCGCAAGCAGGGCCTGACGCGATATGGGCACGGACTCCGGTATGACGGGCTTATTCGCGTCCTTGAGCATCGCCAGCGTGCGCTCCATTTTCGCTATGATGGCGGGATCAGTGACTTCGGTATCCCGACCCACCGTCTCATACCACGCCCCCTCCTGGCGCAGATAGCGCAGTTCCACCTCATCGCCGCAAAGCACCACAAAGTAATAGTCGAAGACCCAGCCGGATGCGGCGACTTCGCCCATATAGATGCTTTTGGGAATATAGAAGGTTCCTTTATCGCTCACATATTCGGAATCCGTATTTTCCCCTATATCCATGCTGCACGTGGGAAAGGCGCCGACAGCGAGCAGCTTTTCTGCAGAGGGGATGATGCGCGGGCGCTTCCCCTCAAAGAACGTGAACAGGTCTTTGTTGATGATGTCGCTGTGATAGGGCTTACCGCGCAGCCCTTTGGTCGGATAATATATACGCATGCATCCTTCCTTTTGTTTATGCTCCTGATATCGATTCCGCCGCAGAGCATAGCGGGGAATGCTCGATCCATCAAGAATGACGGGCAGCTGCGGGGTGCGGCGTTTGCTGGCCGGATGGAGCGAACACACTTAGCATTCGCGGAAGTTCTTCTGCTGATCCGGTAGGAGCCTTGCATCTTTGTTGCCCATCTTATATTGACGTTTACAGTTTCAGAGCTCCGCCTGTCGCATGCTCTCTTGCCCTTAGATCATTTTCAGTTTGAAATGCTTTGCACTTCAAACCATACGGCCCGTCGTTTCGCGGAAAAAACGCGGTTTTTCCGCGAAACGACGGGCCGGGCGGCGCTGTGCCGCCGCCTCGCGTTTCACCTTTTTCAAAGTTGAAACGCTCTAGAGGAGCGGCTGCGCTGCTGGCGGAACATGTAGACGGTATATTTTATATTTCAATGAGATATGAGCGTATTGCGTACATAATACAATCTGAATCTTCTTACAGAGGACAGCTGACGGAAGAAACTGTGCGCAAAGCAATGCAAGGCGACGAGGAAACAGATTTGCGGAATAATGACGAAAGCAAAGATTTTTTTGTGGCAGAGGCGGCGGCCGGTCGTTTGGAGGGTGATGCCTCTGCTTTTTGCGGCAGGCCCTTTCTCTCGTTCGGCGATATGTGGGACGTGCTTGCCCCCGATATCGACGACAGGATTGCCCGCTATCTGCAACTGGCAAAACTCTGTGGGAACTTCCGCGCGGCGGGGAGCGGCGCGTCGGCCTGCTATCTGGACTATCCCGAATGCGGCGCGCTCGTCGGGGTTCGCATGGCTGCGGTGGACAACGGCGAAAACGCCGAGCTGGAAACGGTCTATCCCGTCTTTGTCGGCTACCCTGCGCGCGCGGACATCGTCGCCAGATACGACTGGGACAACGGCCTTTGCGGTTTTGTGTCCGTGTCCGTTCCCGAAGGCCCTTCGCTTGACTTCTTTGTGCCGTCCTACGGCATGAGCCGCGGGCTCTGCGTTCCCGGAAGCCGCGTCGGCATCGCCGTTTCCGGGCTTGCCATAAAACTTGGAAAGATTACAAGTCATTTCATAATTCTGGAAAGATTATGAATTTCATTTAAAGTCAAAGAATGAGTAAAGCCGAAATGTTAACTGACGAGCAGTGGGCAATCCTGGAGCCGCATCGTAGAGAGCAAGGGGCAGTCTCATGAGAAGACGCGATTTTTTGAAACAGGCCGGTGTTACGGCAGTCGTGGCCGCCACGGTGGGTCTCGGAAGACTGAGCGGCACTGTGCCTGCTTTGGCCAATATACCGCTTCGCACTTACACACTTGGCCGGCTTTCCGTAACAGTGCCAAGCTTCCTGAAGCCACTGGTTGAGAAATTTATTTTTGTTTGGGACAGTCGCACACCAGATGGTAAGGACTATTCGCTTGCTTATCCGATTAAAATACAAGAATATCCGCTTAAAAGTATTCCTAGTAATGCAAAACAGGAATGGGAAAATAATGTTTCAGGAGTAATAACACAATACAAAAAAAGTCATGATTTATATTTTGATTGGGATGTAAGCAATAAATTCAATACTCATGCTCACTTTATTTGTTATGATGAAGGAAGGCATTATAATTTTCACATTGCAATTCTTGAAAAAAATAATATCATGCATATAATTGGATTAAATTCATACTGGTATCCAGATGAGCCTAAAAAAGATGATACCACCGATAAGATTATTCATGTCCTTGCTAACTTTTACAAAAAATATCGCTATGGACATAATAGCCAGCACGAAAATGTATTCCATACTTACTATGGCGAAATGATAAACAATACTTTTAACTATGATGAACGTATGGCAATTTTCTTTGCAGACATTGAAGACACGTATAGGCTCAGGATAACCACTAATACAAATCCAAGATCAAAATCAGAATTACATATAGAAAAGCACATGGAAGACTTGCGAGGATTTAGCGTTTATTCCCGATCCAAAATGATCAATATACCATATTTTCCAGGCAAGGGCTGGGAGTCACTGAAAAAAGATGACGATAATATGGCCTTTTGGTCTTTTAATTATAATGGTCCAGGCAGAAATGCCTTTATTCCATCATTCACTATGGGGGCTGGCAAGAGTCCTGACGGAGATATGGATACTTTCCATGCCATGTGGGAAATAATTCTGCAAAATATCCGTCCCCTCTCACCAGAAGGCGTTTTGAGGTAGCCGTCATGTCGTTTGTCAACGTGCAGGAACATGATTTTGATCTGAAGCGTTTTTTACAGGCAAACGGTGAAGGCTATAAAAGACGATGGAAAATCGAACGCCTTTTTGCGTGGCTTAACAAATTCAGAAAAGTAATAGCTCGTTGGGAACACTGCGCTGAACGATATACAGGTTTTGTTTATCTTGCTTTTTGAATGAGCTCTAGGCAGGCGTCCTTTGCCATAGAGTGCGGCCCGCTGTACGAAATGCAGCTTGCAAGCCCGCACAACATGCTGGTACAACATCATTGCGCCCGTCAGGGACGCGGTCGAAGTCCTGTTTGATGGGCGCGTCTTTTACAGGCTTCTCCCGCCCATAGCGCGTTCGGAAGCGGGAGAGGAAATGTCGGCATATATCTATGCCGCAAAGGACGCGGATCGGGCCTCTCGTCCGGCTGCGGGCGATATGGTCGAGTGTCTGGCATGGCTGTGCGCCGATATCACCTTTCCCGACGGCCGGGCCGATCCGCGCGCTGCCGGGAGACACAGGAGCGACATATGAAAAAGGTAAAAATCACCGTCCTGAAAAAGACATTGGATGCGGAACTGGCGCAGGAATACGGGGCCGAGGGGCTGGGGCCCTGTCCCATGCTGCGGCAGGGGCAGACCTTTGAAGCGGACTACGCCATGCCCGAAGGCTTTTGCCCGGAGGCCTGGAAGGCCATCTATCAATATGTCTTTGCTCTGGCGCACGGCTGCGAGAAAGAGCTGTTTTATTACGGCGACTGGATCAGGGTTCCCGGCGTGGCTATTTGCAGCTGTAATGACGGCCTGCGCCCGGTCATCTTCAAGCTGGAAGCCACGGATACGCCTTCGACGCTGGATTACGAGCCTGTAGTCGAGAGTTGATGCCCTTGCCTCTGGCCGCTTTTATGTGCCGAAGTGAAATAACAAACGGCGAGCCGGTCCATCCGGCTCGCCGTTTGTTGTGAAACATTTTTTTGTAAGCAGAGGGAAGGCGGAACCTCCCGGAAAAAGCGCGGTTTTTCGTTCACTTTGGGCCGGCGGCGTTGTGCCGCCGCGTGTTTCATCTTTTTCAACGTTGAAACGTTCTAGTAACATGAAAAGTGAAATATTTTTACATGTTACAAAAAACTATCTATTTTGTCCCTCAGATACAGTGCGCGGGTTTTGGGGAGGATGGGGGAGTTTGAGGGGGA
>DXFI01000056.1 GCA_019114565.1 Candidatus Desulfovibrio intestinigallinarum
ACCAGCACCACCTCGTAGCCCTCTTCTTTCAGAGCCTTGACGGCCTGGGAGCCGGAATAGTCGAACTCGCAGCCCTGCCCGATGACGATGGGCCCGGCCCCGATGACCATAATCTTGTGAATATCCGTGCGCTTCGGCATGAGAATCCCCTGCTCGGTTGCGTGCTCTCGCGGTGAAAAACGGCTGCCGGAAATCAGACGTGCGTCAGGCGTATTCCCGATTCCGGCTAAAACGATTTCTTCTATCCGCAGCATCTCCGAAAGTCAACAAAAGGGCCATATATCATCCTGCCGCATCCCCCGCGCCGCCTCCCCCCGGCATGCCGCCCTTGCCAAGCCCCGGCTTTTGAGGAATACTTACTGCGCTTCATTTTCCATTCAGCGAGGCCAACACATGAGCAATGATATCAAAAAGGTTGTGCTCGCCTACTCCGGCGGGCTGGATACTTCCGTTATCCTCAAATGGCTGATCGAAACCTACAAGTGCGAAGTCATCACCGTGACCGCCGACCTCGGCCAGCCCGAAGACCTTGGCGGCGTGGAAGCCAAGGCCCTCAAGACCGGTGCGAGCAAGGCCTTTGTCGTGGATCTGCGGGAAGAAATGGCGCGCGATTTCGTGTTCCCCATGATGCGCGGCGCCGCCCGTTATGAAAACCGCTACATGCTCGGCACGTCCATTGCCCGTCCCTGCATCACCAAGGCGCTGATCGACGTCGCCCGCCGCGAAGGCGCGGACGCCATTGCTCACGGCGCCACCGGCAAGGGCAACGATCAGGTGCGCTTTGAATTTGCCGCCAAGGCGCTGGCGCCCGATATCAAGGTCATTGCTCCCTGGCGCGAATGGGATCTCATGTCCCGCACGGCCCTCAACGCCTTTGCGGAAAAGCACGGCATTCCGATTTCCAAGGAAGCCAAGCGTTACAGCATGGACGCCAACATGCTGCACACCAGCTTTGAAGGCAGCGAGCTGGAAGACCCGGCCAACGCTCCTCACGAATCCTGCCACGAGCGCTGCGTGCCCGTGGAACAGGCTCCCGACACCCCGGAAATCGTGGAAGTGAGCTTTGAAAAGGGCAATCCCGTCGCCGTCAACGGCAAGACGCTGTCCCCCTACGAAGTCATCAAAACCCTTGCCGAAATTGCCGGACGCAACGGCATCGGCCGCGACGACATGGTGGAAAACCGCTATGTGGGCATGAAGTGCCGCGGCGTTTACGAGAATCCCGCGGGCACCCTGCTCTACGCTCTGCACCGGGACCTCGAAGGCATCTGCCTTGACCGCGAACTCCTGCAGCTGCGCGACATGCTCGCCGTGCCCTACTCCCACGCCGTCTACAACGGCTACTGGTTCTCGCCCGAACGCGAAGCCATGCAGGCCTTCATGGACAAGTCGCAGGAAACCGTCACCGGCACCGTCAAGGCCAAGCTCTACAAGGGCGGCATCTGGCCCCTGTGCCGCACGTCTCCCTATTCGCTCTTCTCCGAAGATCTCGCCACCTTTGAAGGCGGCAACTATGATCATAAGGATGCTGCGGGCTTCATCCGTCTGAACTCCCTGCGCCTCGGCATGTATGCCGCCGTGCAGCAGAAGCTGAAGAAGTAAGCCCGTACCCCCTGTTTCCCGGGGAGGACGGCCGCGCGGGCCGTCCTCCCCTTTTCTTATCCGGCGGCCCCTGCGGCAGGCATTCCGAGGGAACCGTCCTCCGGACAGACAACACCTCCGGCACGCACCTCTGCCGCCAACCGCATTTCCCGTATTCTCGCAACTCCTCAACACACGGACGACACGTCATGAGCACCAATCAGAGCTGGGGGGGCCGCTTTGCCGAAGGCCCCCGCGAGGCCGTCGCGGCCTACACCGATTCGCAGACCTACGACCGCGCCCTGTACGCGCAGGATATCCGGGCATCGCAGGCCCATGCCCGCATGCTGGGCCGTCAGGGCATCATCCCCCCCGAAGAAGCGGAAACGCTGGTCCGGGGGCTTGATGCGGTCCGGGCCGAAATCGAAGCGGGCAAATTCGTCTGGAAGCCCGAGCTTGAAGACGTGCACATGAACATCGAGGCCCGTCTGACCGAGCTGGTGGGCGATACGGGCAAGAAGCTGCATACGGGCCGCAGCCGCAACGATCAGGTCGGCCTGACCTTCCGGCTCTTTGTGGCCGACCGTCTGGAAGACTGGCGCGCCCGGGCCGCGGCGCTGGCGCGCATGCTGACGGACAAGGCCGACGGCCATCAGGACGACATCCTGCCCGGCTGCACGCACCTGCAGCCGGCCCAGCCCGTGAGCCTTGCGCATCATCTGCTGGCCTATGCGTGGATGTTCCGCCGCGATCACGAGCGGCTGGGGGACGTGCTCGGCCGTGTGCGCATTTCTCCTCTGGGGGC
Source organism: Candidatus Desulfovibrio intestinigallinarum (assembly GCA_019114565.1). Classification (GTDB taxonomy): domain Bacteria; phylum Desulfobacterota; class Desulfovibrionia; order Desulfovibrionales; family Desulfovibrionaceae; genus Desulfovibrio; species Desulfovibrio intestinigallinarum. The sequence continues at coordinate 2,387 of DXFI01000056.1, forward strand.
CGCCGCGCTGGCCGGGACGACCTATCCGCTGGATCCCAAATCCGTTGCCGACGAGGTGGGTTTCCCCCGCATTTACGGCAACAGCATGGATGCCGTCTCGGATCGCGACTTCGTGATGGAAAGCCTCTTTGCCGCATCCTGCATCATGGCGCATCTGTCGCGTCTGTGCGAGGAAATCATTCTCTGGGCCAATCCGGCCTTTGGTTTCGTGCGTCTGTCGGACGGTTATTCCACGGGCTCTTCCATCATGCCGCAAAAGAAGAATCCCGACGTGGCCGAGCTCATGCGCGGCAAGACCGGCCGCGTCTACGGCGCGCTTATGGGCATGCTGACCATCATGAAGGGCCTGCCCATGACCTACAACCGCGATCTTCAGGAAGACAAGGAAGGCTTCCTCGACGCCGACCGCACCGTCAGTCAATCCCTGACGCTTATGGCGGGCATGCTTGAGGAGCTGACCTTCGACACCCGGCGCATGCGCGCCGCCTGCGCGCGCGGTTTTCTCAATGCCACGGAACTTGCCGACTATCTCGTGGGCAAGGGCATTCCCTTCCGTGAAGCGCACCACATCACCGGCCATGCCGTGGCGCTGGCGGAAAAGGAAGGCAAGGGGCTGGAAGATCTCACTCTCGACGAGCTCCGCGGCGTTGACGCGCGCATCGACGACGGCGTGTATGCCGTGCTCGACTATGCCGCCGCCGTGCGCCGCCGCGAAACGCCCGGCGGCACAGGTCCCAAATCCGTAGCCCGGCAGCTGGAAAACCTGCGCGGCTGGCTTGCCGCACTGGAGGGCTAGGTGGAAAAATCGACAGGTTGGAAAGTCCCTCTGCTCTTCTGCGCCGTCGTGATTCTGCTCGTCGGCGCGTTGCAGCTCTGGCGCAGCGCCACCGCGCCCGACGTAGTGCCTCTGGACGCGACCCTGCTCGCCCGCGCCGATACGTTTTACATAGACCTCCCGGCGGACGATCGCGGTCGCTATTATCAGAAGGCCATCACCAACGCCGCCACAGGTTTCCAGCCGCGTCCGCAAAAGGACGCCGCCCTGCGCACCCTCTGCGAAGCCGCCATTGCGGACAAGCGCTTTGATGCAGCCTGCACGGCCGTCACGCTCATCGGCGATTCCGATCTGCGCGAAACGCTGCTTGACACACTGGCAACCACCGCCGCCAAAGACTGCGCCACGCTCCCCTGGGGCGCCTTTGCCGCCAAGGCCATGCGCGATCCCGACCACCGGAACAAAACGCACACGCTGCTCAATCAGCTCTGGAGCCAGTGCCCCCGTTCGTAATTTTTAAAATGTTGGGGGAAGGGAAACCCCTCTGCTAGCGCGAGAGGGGTTTCCC
>DXFI01000057.1 GCA_019114565.1 Candidatus Desulfovibrio intestinigallinarum
CATGCCGAAGAAAGCAGCTCCTCAAAAAGCGTCATGGCCGCGCTGCGCTGCCTGTTGCCAGTACCTTTCCCTCTGAAAGGGGTAAACGCCGCCAATGCCAAGTGGCGAAAAATCCACGTTCTTCCGCGAAAGGACAGGCAGTATGGTTTGAAACGCAAAGCATTTCAAACTGAAAATGCTCTAAGAACAATAAAAACAGGGCATATACGAAAGACGCCGCCGCGAATTCGCGGCGGCGTCTTTCCGACGAGAGCGGGCCTGTAAGCCGGGTTTTGTAACGCGCTGAGCGCGCCGATCGTCATTCCTCTAGAAGCGCGGTTGCCCGCGCCCTCAAGCAACCTACCCGGAAGGTATGGCCGGGCCGGCCCCTTCCCTATTTGGTCTTGCTCCGAACGGGGGTATGCCGAGCATGCCGCATCGCTGCGGCATCTGGTGGTCTCTTACTCCACCGTTTCACCCTTACCGCTTGCGCGGCGGTTTGCTTTCTGTGGCGCTGTCCGAGGGTCGCCCCTCCTGGACGTTATCCAGCGTCCTGCCCTGCGGAGCCCGGACTTTCCTCCCCGGGCCTTGCGGCCCGCAGCGACGATCCGTCCCGCTCCCGTCGTAAAATCCAGAACATTCTCAGTTTGAAACGCTTTGCCTTTCAAACCCTACGGCCTGACGTTCGAGGAAAAAGCGCAGTTTTTCCGCTCAGTTCAGGCCGTGCCGCGCTGTGCCGCAGCCTCCTCCCGCATCCCTCTGAAAAAGCGCGTTGGGGGAAGGATGGGGGGCTCGGGGGGAAGGAAACACCCTTGTGCGCTAGCCAAGGGGTTTCCTTCCCCCCGAAGAAACAAATTAGTCATGCAGAGGCTTCGGAGCTGCGGGAACGGTTTCGTTGGGCTGCGAGAAGTGTTCGCACCAGTAAATGAGGCGCTGGCAGTTGGGGCAGCTGAGAATCTGCTGACCGCGCTGCAGTTCAATGAAGGACTGCGGCGGTACGGCGATATGGCAGCCGCTGCAGATGCCTTCGCGGACCGGCACGATGACGGGATGCTCAAGACGCTTGCGGATAAATTCGTAACGCATGAAAATGGGCTGCGGCACAAGACGGCTGGCCTCTTCACGGAGCTTGTCCAGCTTGAACAGCTTGTCATTGCAGATGGCCAGCTTTTCCTGAAGGCCTTCTTCCTTGACTTCCAGTTCGGCCTGCAGGGTGGAGTGCGTGCGATCCAGCTCGGCAAGAGCGTCATTCTGGAGCTGCAGTTCTTCCAGCAGCACCACCTTCTCTTCCTCGCGGGAACGGTTGATTTTTTCCATGCTGTCCATTTCACGCATCATGGCGTGATAGGAACGGGCGTCTTCCACCTGCATGAGCTTGTTCTTGCTTTTCTTGATGCGGGCGGAATCGTCGTCGATTTCAAGAGCAATGCGCTTCTGCTGTTCCTGCAGATGCGTCAGCTTGTCCAGAATCTTGTTGCGCTGGGCTTCGCTGACTTCGAACTTCTGGCGCAGATCCGCCACTTCGCGGGGGGCGCGCTCCATTTCCTGACGCACGGCGAAAATCTCGTCGTCGACTTTCTGCAATTCCACCAGCTGGCGGATCTGTTCAAGATAGGTCGGGGTGCTCATGCTTACTCCTCAAAAACGGGAATCGGCCGCATCGGCCAGCGGACGCAGCGGGGAGGCCGAAGGAACGAAAAAGACATCCGTTCCGGGCAGCTCTCCGGCCAGCAGCAGGGCCATACGGCGCATCATTTCTTCTTCAAGACTGTGATGCCCCACGTCGATCATGCAGATGTCGGCATCCAGGGCGGTATGATATTTTACGTCGCCGGTGATGTGCACATCCGCGCCGAGCGCGGCGGCAGCGGGCCACAGGGAAGAGCCCGAACCAGTGCAGTAGGAGACGCGCCGCACGAGAGCCGGCGGCGTGCCGCAGATCACGGCGGTAGACAGATCTATATGACGGCCCAGCGCCCGCGCAAGCTCCGCCGGCGGCAGAGCCTCGGGCAGATCGCCCGCCAGCCCGTACCCGAGCGGCCCCTGGGGCGCGTCATGGCCCACGGGCTCCAGCACGGTACGATTGGTCAGCCCCAGCTCGTCAGCCAGCCAGCCGGCGGGACCGTACACATTGACATCCAGCGAGGTATGCGCGGCATACAGGGGCACATCGGCGCGCAGCAGCAGCCGCAGTACGGCATGATAGGCGTCCGGCCGCGACGGCAGACGGCCCTTGAGCAGCAGGGGGTGATGACTCAGAATGAAATCCGCTCCCCCGTCCAGCGCGGCGCTCACGGATGCAGGCGTGGGATCAAGACAGACAGCCACACGGCGCACGTCGTCCCGCAGACCGGCCACCTGCATGCCGGAAGCATCCCAGGAAGCCGCTGCCGCCGGATACGCAAAACGTTCTATGACGGCGATGCAATCCTTCTGTCGCATGGGAGACAGCCCCTAGCGTTCCTCGCGCAGATAACGCACGGCGTTGGCAAAAAGCAGCGTGCCGGGCGCGTCCAGCTCCCCGCGCGTCCACGAAGGATGATTCGTCACATGATGGAAGGCCTCGGGGTGCGGCATGAGGCCGAGCACCCGGCCGGACGGATCGGTCAGACCGGCAATGGCCAGCGCGGAGCCGTTGGGGTTGTAAGGATATTCCTGCGTCGGCTGACCGGTGGCGGGATCGGCATATTGCAGGGCAATCAGGTTGTCATCCTTCAGACGCTGCAGGGTCGCCTCATCCTGCGCAATGAGCTTGCCCTCACCGTGCCGCACAGGCATGTAGAGCGTGGGCAGCCCGCGGGTAAAGACGCAGGGGCTGTCGGCATTGACGGCCAGCTTGACCCAGCGATCCTCGTAACGGGCCGAATCATTGTGGCCGAGAGACACCTGACGCTGGAAACGCGCGCCGTCGATGGACGGCAGCACGCCCAGTTTCACGAGCAGCTGAAAACCGTTGCAGATGCCGAGCACCAGCTTGCCGTCCTCAAGAAAGCGGGTCAGGCTGTCCAGCAGGGGCACGCCCTTGTCATCCTTGAGATAGCGCCAGCGCATACTGGCGGCCTGAGCGGCGCCAAGGTCGTCGCCGTCGAGAAAGCCGCCGGGAAACACCAGAAAATGATAGTCGTGCAGCTGCACCCGGGCGGCCACGATATCCGAAAAATGCACTACGTCCGCCCTGTCCGCGCCGGCCAGGCGGGCGGCATGCGCCGTTTCAAGATGCGAATTGGTTCCGTAGCCGGTGATGACAAGGGTATTGACCACGCCCATGCTTTGCAGACCTCCAGCAAAATGCCGTAACGGCGTTTTTCCGGGCGTCTGCCGGTCATGGCTACGCCCTGAAAAGGGAATTAATATTATGTAGTTTGGCCCCGGCTGTCAACGCTGGTCAGCGCGCGCTTTTTATGTAATATAGCCCGATCGCGCCGGATTGCCCCCCGCTTCATGTTGCGTTTTCAGTCCGGCGACAACATCAAAGGTGAACGCCATGAAAACCAAATTTATTTTTGTGACCGGCGGCGTGCTTTCCTCTCTCGGCAAGGGTCTGGCGGCGGCCTCTCTCGGCGCCCTGCTTCAGACCAGAGGGCTGACCGTCACCATCCAAAAATTGGATCCGTATATCAACGTTGACCCCGGCACCATGAACCCCTTCCAGCATGGGGAAGTCTTCGTGACGGACGACGGGGCCGAAACCGACCTCGACCTCGGGCACTACGAACGTTACCTTAATGTGCCCATGTCCCGCAAGAACAACACGACGTCCGGCGCCATTTACAATCACGTCATCGCCAAGGAACGCCGCGGCGATTATCTGGGCGGCACCGTGCAGGTGATTCCGCACATCACCGACGAAATCAAGCGTACCGTTCTTTCTCTGGCGGAAGGCGACGACGCGCCCGATGTGGCCATCATCGAAATCGGCGGCACGGTGGGCGATATCGAGGGCCTCCCCTTCCTGGAGGCCATCCGCCAGCTGCGTTCGGATCTCGGGCGCGACAACTGCCTCAACATCCATCTGACCCTCGTGCCCTATCTCAAGGCCGCCGGGGAACACAAGACCAAGCCCACGCAGCACAGCGTCAAGGAGCTTCTGTCCATCGGCATTCAGCCCGACATTATCCTCTGCCGCTGCGAACAGAGCATCCCCGAAGAAATGCGCCGCAAGATCGCCCTGTTCTGCAATGTGGATCAGGACGCCGTCTTCTGCTCCGTGGATGTGAGCAATATTTATGAAGTCCCCCTCAAGTTCTATGAGGAAGGCTTCGATCAGAAAGTGGCCATCATGCTTCGCCTGCCCGCGCGCAACGCCCATCTCGAAGCGTGGAAGCAGCTCGTACACGACTGCGCCCATCCGCAGGGACGGGTGACCATCGCCATCGTGGGCAAGTACGTGGACCTCAAGGAAGCCTACAAGAGCCTGCACGAAGCCCTCATTCACGGCGGCGTAGCCAATCGCGTGGCCGTGGACCTGCGCTACGTCAATTCCGAAAACGTCACCAACGAAAACGCCGCGGAAACGTTCCGCGGCTGTCAGGGCATTCTCGTGCCCGGCGGCTTCGGCTATCGCGGCGTGGAAGGCAAGATTGCCGCCATCCGCTACGCCCGCGAAAACAAGGTTCCCTTCTTCGGCATCTGCCTCGGCATGCAGTGCGCCGTCATTGAATTTGCCCGCCACGTGGCCGGGCTGGAAGACGCCAATTCCGAAGAGTTCAACGCCCTGTCCGAGCACAAGGTCATCTACCTCATGAAGGAATGGTACGATTTCCGTACCCGGAACCTTGAGCACCGCGACGAGGAAAGCAACAAGGGCGGCACCATGCGCCTTGGCGCCTATCCCTGCAAGGTTCTGCCCGGCACGCACGCCGCGGAAGCTTATCAGACGGACATCGTGGACGAACGCCACCGCCATCGTTACGAGTTCAACAATTCCTTCAAGGAAATTCTCGAAGAACACGGCCTTGTCTTCAGCGGCATGGCTCCGGACAATTCCCTGATGGAAATTATCGAACTCAAGGATCATCCCTGGTTCCTGGGCTGCCAGTTCCATCCCGAATTCAAGTCCCGTCCCATGCATGCCCATCCCCTGTTCCGCGAATTCATCCGCGCCGCCAAGGAACAGGCCTAACGGGTTTTAGCCGTTCCGGACACACCAAGGGGAGCCTCCTGCCTCGGCAGGGGGCTCCCCTTTTATCGTTCAGAGCGTTTCACCTTTTTCAAAGTTGAAACGCTCTAGAGCAATTCAACTTTGAAATGTTAAAAAATATGTTATCGTACAGCCATGAAAATAGCGAGCCAAGAAATACGAATGCTAGCGATTAAGGCATATAACTCAGGAGTTCCCCCTCAGCAAATTGCTGAGACTCTCGGGTATCATCTCATTTCCATCAACAGATGGCTTCGCGCGCTTATCAGACAGAGGGAAGAGTGAAGGCGCTTCCCCGTGGACACAGAGTTTCTATGTTCTCGGAAGAAGAACGAAAACAACTTGTTGAACTGCTTGAGAAAAGA
>DXFI01000058.1 GCA_019114565.1 Candidatus Desulfovibrio intestinigallinarum
AATAACGCGATCCTCCAGCCGCACCACGCCGGTGATGGAACTCTTGCTGATATTCTGCAGGAAGTTGCCGGGGGCTTCCACGTCCGTCCAGCTCAGACGGTAGATGCGATTAACGCCGGAAACAAGAAAGCCGGTGTAGACCGTATTGAATTCCGTAACAATGACCTTGGCGTCTTCATTGGCAATGGGAGTGCTGCCAAGATATTTCGCCATGTCAATCATCGGTACGATACGCCCGTTACGATGAGAAAAAGCGCCGAGCACGGCCGGATGTCGCATTTCCGGCATGGCCGTAATGGACTGGCGACGGATAATTTCCACTACCTTGGCCACATTGAGCCCGTAGTGGCCTTCGTATCCGTCCTGATTGACGTAGAATTCCACAATCTCCAGCTCGTTTGTGCCGGTTTCCAGCAGAATATTGGTTTGCGACATACTGTCTCCAAACATGGCCGATGGCGGCAAGAGCACGCCGGGCGTATTTCCAGAGCAGATCTCCGATGCAATGACGCCGGTTTCCGGGCGGGGGCATCCTGTCTCCTGCTGCCGTGTTTTCCCGACGCATTCCCGGCGGAGAGCATCTGCGGGGAGCCAGGGTCCCGCTTCAGGGGAGAATCTTTTTCACGTCGATGCGCTCTGGAGCCTTGTCTGTTAAAAATAACGAAACATCAGGCGCGCCCCTTTGCCACGGGAAAGAGGCGCAACTTCTCTACTAGAGCATTTTTCAGTTTGAAATGCTTTGCATTTCAAACCATACGGCCTGTCGTTTCGCGGAAAAAGCGCGGTTTTTCCGCTCACTTCGGGCCGGGCGGCGCTGTGCCGCCGCCTCGCGTTTCTCCTTTTTCAAAGTTGAAACGCTCTGGAGCATTTTCAGTTTGAAATGCCGCGCGTTTCAAACCATACGGCCTGTCGTTTCGCGGAAAAAACGCGGTTTTTCCGCTCACTTCGGGCCGGGCGGCGCTGTGCCGCCGCCTCACGTTTCACCTTTTTCAAAGTTGAAACGCTCTAAGCAAAAATAAAACAACGTATTACGTCGTTGGAGCCTGCAATTCGGGCTTCAGTCACTGAAGCCCGGATATAGTCTTTTCGGCCGGACACGCAAAATGTTTAGCGCGGGAGCGGCATACGGCCCGCTCGCGGCGGGCTTCAGCGCCCTTCGGCAAACAATCCGGTGGACAGATAGCGTTCCCCGGTGTCGCAGGCAAAGGTGACAATATTTTTGCCGCTCATTTCCGGCCGTGCCGCAATGCGCAGAGCCGCCGCAAGGTTTGCTCCCGTGGATATGCCCGCGCAGACGCCTTCCGCGGACATGAGTCTGCGCGCGGTTTCGCGGGCCTCTTCCGTGGTCACCGTCACGACTTCGTCCACGATGTTCCGGTTCAGATTCCGGGGAACAAAACCGGCCCCGATGCCCTGAATACCGTGCGGCCCGGCCTTGCCGCCGGACAGTACGGGCGATTCGGCGGGTTCCACGGCGATGATGCGGCAGTCCGGCACAAGCCCTTTGAGATACAGACCGGTGCCGGACAGGGTCGCCCCGGAACCGACGCCGGACACCAGCGCATCCACGGCGCCGTTGCTGTCGTGCAGAATCTCCGGCCCGGTGGTCGTGTAGTGGGCCTCTATGGCGTCGGCGTTATCGAACTGGCGGGGACGGAAGGCCCTGCGTTCGACGGCAATGTTTTCGGCCACCTCCACCGCGCCGCCCATACCCTTGTCTGCCGGAGTAAGTATCAGTTCCGCCCCCAGGGAGGCAAGCAGCTGGCGACGCTCGATGCTCATGGATTCAGGCATGGCAAGCACGCAATGCAGTCCCCGGACGGCGCAGGTCATGGCCAGACCGATGCCCATATTGCCGCTGGTGGCCTCCACGACCGTGCCGCCGGGGGCCAGCTCGCCGCGCTGCATGGCGCGATCCAGAATATGGAAGGCCGCGCGATCCTTGATGGAGCCCCCGGGATTCTGATTTTCAAGTTTAAGCAGCAGCATACCCGGCAAACCGGCTGCAAGACGGGAAAGACGCAACAGAGGCGTGCGTCCGATGCTTTGAAGTAAAGTCGTGAGCATGGTTCCCTCGCAATCTCGTTAATGGGGGAATGCGCCACGGCATGCTGCAATGCGCACGTGCGTCATATGCAGGGGCGCGAAAAAGCGGGATGGACAATAGTTAGGTGATTTTCCCCCTGTTGGCAATCCCGGCCGCTTTTGTCACAAGAGCATTTTCAGTTCGGCACGCTTTGCGTTTCAAACCTGCGGTCTGTCGTTTCACAAAAAAAGCGCGGCTTTTCCGCCCGCTTCGGGCCGGGCGGCGCTGTGCCGCCGCCTCGCCTTCCGGCTTTCTCAAAAACGGCACGCCCCGGGCGCTTGACGAAGTTCCGGGCGCAGTGCATGCAGGAAAGAGCATTACTGTCCGCAAGGAGGGGAACATGAGATTATTGATTGCTGCGGTATGCTGCGCCCTGCTGCTGACGGCGGGGAGCAGCGCCCAGGCCAAACCGGACCTGGTGGAACTGTACGCCGAAGCCGTGCGCACGGCCGATACCGACGAACTGAACCGTCTGCTTGCGCCCAATTACTGGCATATCAGCGCCAACGGGCACATCCAGGACAAGGAACATTTCATCGCCGCCATCAAGGCCGGGAAAATGGCCATTAAAACCCTGCATATCCGCAATGTCCGCGCCTCCATGGTCGGCAAGACCATCGTGGTCACAGGCAACGGCATCATGCAGGGCACCAGCGAACCGCCGCTGCCGGAAGGACTGATGCGCTATACGCTGGTGCTGGGGGACAATGACGGACGGCAGCAGGTCGTTCTGTTCCAGGCGACCCCCGTTGTGCCGTCCACGGACTGCAAGGACGGCAACTGCGCTTTGCGCTGATTCCGCCTGTACCGGAAAAAGAAGGCCCCGGGCGGCAGAACCGCCGCTGCGCTATCTTTATAATAGAGCGTTTTGCCACTCAAAAGGACAAACGCGAGGCGGCGGCATCGCGCCCCGTCCGGCCTTTCCTTACCGGGCTTCATGACGGGCCCACCACGGCAACGCGCCCCAGGCTTCGGTCAGGGCGCGTTCCTTTTTTCCGCTGCCCGGCGAACAGGCTTCCAGCGCCGCGCGATAGGCGGGGGAATGCCCCCGATGCCCGATGTGGCAGAGCTCATGCAGGCAGAGATGCCGCGCCAGCTCCGCGGGCAACAGCACCGCCCGCCAGTTGAGGCTTATGCGCGCAAGAGGCTGTCCGCCCTGCCGCCCTGCGGGGCGGATGCAGCGGCAGCTTCCCCAGAGCGTACGCTGATCCCGGCACTGCACCGCGTCCACAGCAAGTCCCAGCCTCGCTGCCAGATCCAGCAGGAGCGGAGGCAGCAGCACATCCGCCGCATGTCGTCCCCAGCGCCGCAGCAGTGCCGCCGCCACGGGCAGGGGCACTTCTTCCCCATCTCCATAAAGAAGCAGCTCATTTTCCCGCTCCAGCAGCAGCAAACGCCGCGGCCCCGCGCCAGACAGCAGAGGAAGAGCTCCGGTCAGCCGCCCGCGCGGGGCAAGGCTTGCCGCCCTGCGCCCCTCGGCCAGCGTCCCGGCATGCCGCACGGCAAAATTTGCCGCAAGCAGCGGGAGCGCAATATGCCCCGGCAACACCGGCAACGGACGCCGCAGGCAGTGTCGCCGCCATGCCTTCTCCAGCCAGGGCAACATATTACGCAAAACGCCTTCCACATTTGCCGTCTCTCCCGGCGGCAGGGTCAGCCGCAGCGTGCCTTCCGGCGTCAGTACGAGGCGCAGACGCCGCGCCCGGGAGGAAACACGCAGTTCAGCCGTGAGCCATGTACCGTCTTCCAGAATGAAAACAGCATGTTGACCTGAAAAGAAACACGTATGGCGCGGGGCGGCAGACATGGGCATGTCATAAAAATATCCCTTTGCCGTCGTCAAGGCAGCAGGTTTGGCTTCCTTTTTGCAAAAGAGGGCGCGACGAGAGATCACGGAAATTTTTTCGTGGAGCCGCAAAACTCCTTTTTGCGCCTTCAACCTCAGAGGACACAGCAATGCAGATTACCAATGACTACGCTTCGACGCTTGACCTGTTCGGTACGGAATCCACTTCTGCCAACAAGACTGAGGAAGAACAGTCCGGCACGACGCTGTTCGGTTTGGACGGCGACAGTGTGACCATTTCCGATGAAGCTCGTCAGCTGTACGCGCAGCAGAGCGCTTCCGGCGAAGCCTCTGCGCCTGCGGCGCAGGGCGGCGGCTCCGCGTCCGGCAGCAGCGACAGCGAGGACAGCAACGACAGCCAGATTGAAAGCCAGATTCAGAACCTGCAGGGCCAGCTTGCCGCTCTGCAGTCTTCCGGCGACAGCAGCAGCGGTGAAATTGCCGCTCTGCAGGCCCAGATCGCCTCTCTGAAGGCGCAGCTGAGCTAGTCGTCCGGACCGTGCCGGAAAGACGCGCCGCGCGAGGGAGGACCGGCGCGCCGGGATAGCTGCCCTGATCCCGGAGCTTTTCGACATTCGCTGTTCACATACTTTCCATCGGGAGACACCGCTGTTGCCGTGGCGGTGTTTTCCTCCCCTCCCCACAGAGGCGCGCCTTTGCCGTGGCGCGCCTCTTTTTTATTCTTTCAAGCGCCCGGCTGCGCCGCAGTTCGCTCCTGCGGCACAGCCGAGCGTTTTTAGATCATTCTCCATTTGAAACGCCTTGCGTTTCACACCATACGGCCTGCCGTTCGCGGAAAAAGCGCAGTTTTTCCGCTCAATTCTGGCCGGGCGGCGCTGTGCCGCCGCCTCGCGTTTCACCTTTTTCAAGGCCAAAACGCTCTAAAAAAACAACATAAAAAACGCTTGACTTTTTATTAGTAATCATTACTATCAATTCCAACAAGAAGAACTTTAACCGGCATCATGCCAAAGGATGACTCATGAAATCTCTGAAAGGCACGCAGACCGAAAAGAATATCCTCACCGCCTTTGCCGGTGAATCCCAGGCCCGTAACCGCTACGACTTCTTTGCCGGGGCCGCCAAGAAAGACGGCTTCGTTCTGGTGAGCGACATCTTCACCGAAACGGCCCTTCAGGAAAAAGAGCATGCCAAGCGCCTGTTCAAGTTCCTCGAAGGCGGCGAAGTGGAAATTGCCGCCGCCTTCCCCGCCGGCGTCATTGCCGACAGCCACACCAACCTGATTGCCTCCGCCGCCGGCGAAAATCACGAGCATACGGAAATGTATCCCTCCTTTGCGGCCACGGCCGAAAAGGAAGGTTTTGCCGAAATCGCCGCCGTCATGCGCAATATCGCCATCGCCGAAGCCTACCATGAGCGTCGCTTCCTGGCGCTGGCCAAGGACATCAAGGAAGGCCGGATGTTCCTGCGCGAAAAGCCCGTCATCTGGCGCTGCCGTAACTGCGGCTGTCTGGTGGAAGGCACTCATGCTCCTGAGCTCTGCCCCGCCTGCGCCCATCCCAAGGCGCACTTTGAAGAACTGAACTACAGCTTCTAGTCACAGCTGTTTCTGTCGGGAAGAGGGAGCGGTCTGCTTTCGCAGAGAACGGGCAGCAGGCCCCCGCCCTCCGGGCCTGCTGCGGACGCCGCCCCTCTCCCGACATTTCGCCGCCGCACGGCGACGAACCGGCACAGAGCGTTTCCTCTTTGATAAAGGCGAAACGCGAGGCCGCAGAGTTTGAAATGCAGCGCATTTCAAACTGAAGATGCTCCAGAACAGAGCCCCGGGTATCCTGCCCGGGGCTCTTTGTCGTGGGGGGTAGGCTTTTCGCGCATTCGCCGTTACATTGCTTCCCACGGGCGCTCGTTTCGCATGACTGACGGCCGCGCCCCTGCGGACAGCGTTCCGGCACGGCAGATTTTCCGTTCACGCGTACGGAAAACGCTCTTCGACCGTCTCCGGCGGCGCACACAGTTCATCTTTAACTCTCTGGTACCTATGATTGCATATCTTGAAGGGCGGCTTGCGGAAACCTGGGACGAGGCCTGCCTGCTGGTGACGGAAAGCGGCGTGGGCTATGAAGTCGGACTGCCGACGCATACCTGTGCGGCGCTGCCCGAGCGGGGGAAGCACGCCGCCTTTTACATCTGTCACGTTATCCGCGAGGATGCGCAGGAGCTGTACGGCTTTGCGACCTTTGAGGAGCGGCAGACCTTCCGGACCCTGCTGTCCATTTCCAAAGTGGGAGCGCGCACAGCCCTGTCCATTCTGTCCCTGTACCGTCCCGACGAACTGCGGCGCGTGGCGGCGGACGAAGATATAACAGCTCTGACGCGCGTGCCGGGCATCGGCAAGAAAACAGCGCAGCACATCCTTCTGGAACTGAAGTACAAGCTCAAGGCCGAAGGTCTGCCCGCCTCTTCGGCTGCGGCAACACGGCCGTCGGCCGTCTTTCGCGATGCCGTGGACGGTCTGCTCAATCTTGGCTATCCCGAAGAGGAATGCGCGGCGCTGGTGCGCGAGCTGCTGCAGGAGAGCCCGGATCTTGATGTCAGCGAGGTGCTGCGCGCAGCGCTCAAAACGCTGGGCAAGGGGAGGATGTAATGCCGGATTTCCCGACTGCGGAAGAAATGTTTCCGCCCCAGGCCGATGCCGCCGGAGACGACAGCGTCCGCCCGCGGCGTCTCGACGACTTCATCGGGCAGGACGAGCTGCGCGCCAACCTGCGCGTCTATCTCGAAGCGGCCAGAGAACGCGGCAAGGCGCTGGATCACACCCTGTTCTACGGCAATCCCGGACTGGGCAAGACGACCCTTGCGCAGATCATGGCGGCAGAGCTGGGTGTCAATCTGGTATGCACTTCGGGCCCCGTTCTGGAACGCAGCGGCGATCTGGCGGCCATTCTGACCAATCTCTCGCGCCATGATCTCCTGTTCGTCGATGAAATCCACCGCATGCCCATTGTGGTGGAAGAAGTCCTCTACCCCGCCATGGAGGATTTCAAGCTCGACCTCGTCATCGGGCAGGGACCGGCCGCGCGGACAGTCAAAATAGACATCGAACCCTTTACGCTGGTGGGGGCCACCACGCGCATGGGGCTCATTTCCTCCCCGCTGCGCGATCGCTTCGGCATTGTGGCCCGTCTGGAATATTACGAGCCGGAAGATCTGGCCCGCATCGTCGAGCGTACGGCCCGCATTCTCGGCGTGCCCATCAGCCCCGCCGGAGCGCTGGAAATCGGCCGCCGTTCCCGCGGGACGCCGCGCATTGCCAACCGTCTTCTGCGCCGTGTCCGCGACTTCGCCCTTGTGCACGGCAACGGCGAAATTTGCGAGGAACAGGCCGCAGCGGCCCTGCAACGCATGGACGTGGACACCTCCGGTCTGGATCTCATGGACAGAAAGATTCTCAGCGTGCTGATCGAGCACTACGACGGCGGCCCCGTAGGAGTGCGCACTCTGGCCGTAGCCTGCGGCGAAGAAGTCCGCACTCTGGAAGATATTTACGAGCCCTATCTCATTCAGTGCGGCTTTCTCAAGCGAACGCCGCGCGGGCGCATGGCCACCGCCAAGGCCTACAGGCATCTTTGTCTGACCTTGCGTTAGGGGCTGTTAACACTAAATTGTTCTTCTGGGGGGAAGGAAACCCCCTTGGCTAGCGCGCAAGGGGTGTTTCCTTCCCCCCAGGCCCCCCATCCTTCCCCCAACGCGCTTTTTCAAAGAGGGGACAGGCCATGCAGCAAGTACCTTTCAGCGACTCTGTGTAGTCTTAATTTTCTATTTGTTTGAAATAAATAGAAAATTAGTGTTAACAGGCCCTGGAGCGTGTTTCCTTTTAAAAGGCAGAACGCGGGCGTCCAGCGCCGCCCGGCTCGAAGTGAGCGGAAAAAGCGCATTTTTCCCCACTAAACGACAGGCCGTATGGTTTGAAGCGCAAAGCGTTTCAAGCTGAAAATGCTCCAGTGTATTTGGAATGATATTTGCATAATTTTTGTAAAATTTTGCGGAGCGGAAAAAACAGCCGCCCGTCCAAAGCAGAAAGAGAGCCGCGCGGCGTTGCCGGGGGGTAGGGAGGTATCATGATAGTTATCGACGGTCGCACCTGCGACAAGTCTGTTTCCGACTTCGCGAATCTGGAAGAGATCCTGAAGATGATCCTGAATTCCGAGGAAATGAAGGATCGTGTCATTACCGATGTGCTGGTGAACGGCGAAGCCTTTTCGGAAATTTATCCGCATCAGGCGGAAGATATGGACAGCGGTTCCTTCTCGTCCGTAGAGGTGCGTTCCGTGCCTGCCGGTCAGATGGCCCTGTCCATTTCCGCAGAGATGGAAAAGGTTGCCACCATGATGGCCGGAGCTTCCAGAGAGGTTGCCCGCCTGTTCCGCGATGCCGCGGACAGCGAGGCTCTGGATCTTTTCCAGCGTCTGCTGGATGTGACGAGCGATTTCCTCAACATGATTGACATGCTGTGCAGCGACTACGCTCCTCAGGTTCCCGAGGGCTACAAGGCCAAGACGGAAAAGCTTTCCGAAATGCTTTCCGAAATGACCGACGTGCTCGGCAACGAAGACTGGATTCTGCTCGCCGACATGCTGGAGTACGACTTCCAGCCCTTGTGCGAGGAGTGGCGGGAGATCTGCCGTACGCTGCATGCGGAACTGGCCGAGGCCGCGAAGTAGGGAGGTTGCCATGAATCAGGCACTGGAATTGCTGGATCGCGCTCTTGAAACAGCCCGGAGCGAAATGCGCGCCCTGGCCGCCAGAAATTACGAACTTGCTGCCGAACTGCATGCCAGCCGGGCGCAGCTGGTGCAGGATGCCTGGCATCTGCGGACTGCCGTGCCTGTGGAGCTCTATCGGAGCAAGCTGAACGAACTTTCGGAACTGCAAAAGAGCCTGATGCGGACTGCGCGCGATGCTCGCGATATCGTGCGGGCCAGCCTGCAGCATACGCATCGCCAGCAGAAGCGTCTCGGGGCCTACCAGAAGTGCCTCCGGATGGCGTTCTGAAGTTCGCTGAGGGCGGAGTCTGAAAGACGGCCCGCCGTAAGAAGTTGAGTCAGGCCCGTGTGTGGGGCCGGAGAAAGGCGTCCTGTTCCGTAACAAAGGAACAGGACGCCTTTCTGTTTCCGACAGGGAGAATTCTGCCGGAAGGCGCATCGTCCCGCGTCGTTTCCCCTTGCCGGAGCACAGCTGCCGGCAGCCCGGAAGACGGAGGTTCTCTTTTGCTGATTATTCATTATATGGTTTGTTTTTGTGTCTAAAGGCACAAATATGTATATTGATTTTTGAAAAAAAGGGAGAAAAATCAAAACAACATGAGCGATGTATATAATTGCGGGAAGAGTCCGCATTTCAGGAGGGAGATAATGCGTTTCACCATTGGGAAAAAGATCGGGGCAGGATTTCTTTTCCTGCTCCTCCTGTCAACAATTGTCAGCGGAATCATGTATTCGGCTATTCAGCTCGGAATAGATGTTTCAAGCAAGATAAGCACTGAGCGTTTCCCCCGATACAATATTAATACATCTCTCCAGAAGCAGCTTCTGACTGCCGGTTATAAGATAAGAATCTTTTTTGATACTTCCAACGAAGAAGCTTTGAAAGAATATAAAGCTTCCATTCAGCAGTGCAATGAAACTCTGGAAAAGCTGAAGGTCTTCAACAAAAATTTTCCGGGCGAATACACGACGCGTTTTCTTGAGGAATTTTTTGAACAGTATAATGCTTTTCAGGGCTATGTCTCCGAGACTGTCGGTCTCGTTAAAATGATAAAGGATGCAAAGAGCAACCTGATCCAGTCGAGCACCGCGGCGAGAAGTCTGCTTGAAAAGCTCAGCGTGACCATGAGCGAGACGCTTACCGGCTACATCAATGCTTCCATGCCGGAAGAAAGCCGTCTGTACGCCGCCAATATGGCCCGTGTCGCATCCGTGCTTGAGAATGCCTCGTCCGCGTTGCAGAATCTGCTGATTGGCATGGAGAGCAAGGACCTTGCGCGCATGGCCAAGGTGCAGAAGGATTTTGACGGACTGCTGGGCGAGATGTCCGGCATCCGCCAGTATCTCCTGCGTGAAGAATGCCGCAGCATGTTTGACGAGGTCACCGCCGGGCTGGCCGCGTTCAGGACGCACGCCACGAAGCTTTCCGAGCTGCTTGTGGAAAGCGACAGGCTCATGAAGGAACGGCTCGAGCACTACGGGGCCTCCCTCCGGCTGATTGACGAGTACAATCATGATTTGACGGATGTTTTCACTTCCTATCTCAAGGCAAGCGATCAGGAACTGGCCCGCTCCGGCTATACCGGCCTGCTGCTTGTCGGCATGATGATCGTCATCGGCGTCTGCTTCTCCATCTTCATTGCGCACACCATTACCAAGCCGTTGCGCCGGACGCAGGAATTTGCCCAGATTGTTGCCGGCGGCGATCTTGATCGAACGCTGGATGTGCATAACTCCGATGAAACCGGCATGCTGGCGGACTCCCTGCGGCATATGGTCGCGGGGCTGCGCAAGAACATCAAGATGGCGGAAGAAAAGAGCGCCGAGGCCGAGGCCAAGGGCCGGGAAGCGACTCAGGCCATGATGGAGGCCAGGGAGGCCCAGGAGAAGGCCGAAAACGCCCGGCGGGAAGGCATGCTGGCGGCGGCGCAGCGGCTGGAGAGCGTGGTCGAGGCCATCTCCGCGGCGTCGACGCAGCTTTCAAGCCGTATCGAACAGTCCGACAAGAGCGCGCAGACGGCCTCCAATCGTCTGGCGGAAGCCGCGACGGCCATGAACGAAATGAACGCGACGGTGCAGGAAGTGGCCCGCAACGCGGCCCAGGCGTCCTCCGTTTCTTCCAGCACCCGTTCCAAGGCCGAAGAAGGCGCGGATATTGTGCAGCATTCGCTGGCCAGTATCCGTACTGTCTATGACATGAGCAAGGCGCTCAAGCAGGATATGACGCAGCTCAACGAGCATGCCCAGTCCATCAACGATATCATGGGCGTTATTTCCGATATCGCGGATCAGACCAATCTGCTTGCCCTTAACGCCGCCATCGAGGCGGCGCGCGCGGGCGAGGCCGGGCGCGGCTTCGCCGTTGTGGCCGATGAAGTGCGCAAGCTGGCCGAGAAGACCATGGCCTCCACTACCGAGGTCGGCAATGCCATCCGTTCCATTCAGGAAAGCACGACCAAGAGCGTGACCTCCATGGACCTTGCCGGGGAACAGGTGGAGCAGGCCACCGGCTTTGCCAATCAGTCCGGCGACGCCCTGCAGCAGATTGTTCAGGACGCCGAAACAACGGCGGACGAGGTCAGCGCCATTGCCACGGCCGCGGAAGAACAGTCCGCCGCCAGCGACGAGATCAACAGGACCATTATCGAGGTCAATGATATCGTCGCGCAGACCGCCGCGGCCATGAACGAAGCCTCCGCCGCGGTCAATGCGCTTACCGCGCAGGCGCATGAACTGGGCGATCTGATCGAAAGCATGAAGCGCGACGGCTAGAGCGTTTCAACTTTGAAAAAAGGTGAAACGCGAGGCGGCGGCACAGCGCCGCCCGGCCCGAAGTGAGCGGAAAAAACGCGCTTTTTCCGCGAAACGACAGTCCGTATGGTTTGAAATGCGAAGCGTTTCAAACTGAAATTGCTCTAAGATGCCGCTTGCCCGCGTACCTCCCAGAAGCGAAAAAGAGCCCCTGTCCTGAATGTGTCCAGGACAGGGGCTCTTTTTCGCTTCTGTAGAGCTTTTTCAGTTTGAAATGCTGTCGTTTCGTGTTTTGGCTTTCAATAGAGCGTTTCAACTTTGAAAAAGGTGAAACGCGAGGCGACAGCACAGCGCCGCCCGGCCCAAAGTGAGCGGAAAAACCGCGTTTTTTCGCGAAACGGCAGGCCGTATAGTTTGAAATGCGAAGCATTTCAAACTGAAAATGCTTTAGTAAAACGCTCTAGAAAGGCTTTTTCTTGTCGTCGTCATCTCGCCGAGACGTCGAGCAGGGGCCTCACCCCTTGCCCAGCCGCGAAAACAGAAAGAGCGCCAGAGCCGCAATAACGGTAATGGCGAGCATGTTCAGCACATCCAGCCCCATGACAGTACCTCCGGGGAACGTGTTTTTCCGGCAGAGCGCCGTGCCTGCCTTACCTTGAAGAAAGCAGCATACAGGAAAAGGGACGCCCCGCGCAATCGCTCCGGCGTCCCTTCGTGCTTTCAGTGACAAAAAGAACAGCAAGTAAGCAGAGAGCTCTCTTGCCGGATGCTCCCGGACCCCTCTGATAAAGCGCGCTGGGGAAGGGATGGGGGGCTCGGGGGGAAGGGA
>DXFI01000059.1 GCA_019114565.1 Candidatus Desulfovibrio intestinigallinarum
ATAGGCAAGGGCCAGCGCCATGACTTCGCAATCCCAGAAGTGATTGGGGCGGCCCTTGGGGTTGAGCCAGACGCCCTTCTCCGGATCGAAGACTTCGGCGCAGAGTTCGCGGGCGTACTGCAGAAGTTCGCCGCGATCATTGCTGTGCAGGTGGAAGGCGCCGGGGTCGTCCGGCGCAATGGCCAGCTTGGCGGCCAGATCGTTCTTGAAGAAGGTCGTATCGCAGCGCCAGAGGTTGACGCCGCCGGGAATGCGCACCTTGTTGCCCCGCGCGTCGGTCACATACTCCTGCGGCGACGGCGTATAGGGCTGCGTCATGGACTGGACGCCCTGCCACGGGAAGACCCGCCCGCGATGCCGCACGGCATAACGGTAGATTTCGGCCGTGCGCCCGCCCATAGCGTCAATCATGGCCGCGTAGACGGGCATTTCCCGCCCCGCCGCATCCTGATACTGGCTCGCCCAGAGCAGCTCGTCGAGCGATTCCAGCGAATTGACCGAACCGCACTGCACAAGCCAGGACTCCTCGCTGCGCCCGTAGCCGAAGGCCCGCAGCACATAGCGAAAATAGCTCCCCTGCGTATCCACGCCCGCCAGCAGGGCGCAGACGCGCTCCCGCCCGTTGACGGGGCCGGGAATCACGCCGCGCGGGCGGTCGTCGCACAGCGACAGAATGCCGTCCTCCACGCGCTCGGCATGCTCCACGACCCAGGGCTCGGCCTTGTACTGGTTCTGAAGGTTCTTCAGGTCGTCGAGCTTACCGGATTCCCTGTAGGCAAGATGCGCCGCGGCCACCTCGGAAAGCGACACGAAATAGGACAGCCAGGCCGGAATATGAAAGCCGAGCTTTGCCGGGGGACGCCCGGCCAGAAGGGCGGTCAGGGACAGGCCGCTGCCGCGCTCGCGCCACTCGCCCAGACGCATCGCGCGATCCCGGTCGCTGTCGTCCCAGACCGCGCCGCAATGCTCGCAGGGGTAGTATGCCAGCCGCCGCGCCAGCACGTCCTCGGCCGGCGGCTCGGCGTCCGTGTCCTTGCCCGGCCAGCCGATGCGTTCAAAGAGCATCTTCTGCCACATGCCGCAGTGCGGACAGCGCACATGGTAGTCGAAACGCGCGCCCGCCTCCTCGTTGAATGCCCGCCAGATGGGGCCGTCCTCGGTGGTCGGGGTGGAGATTTTAACGATATGCCGCCGCGTGCGCCATGTGGTCGTGCGCTTTTCGGCCAGCGTTTCGGAGGTCGCCTCGTTCTTCGGATTCTTGTACTTGTCCAGCTCGTCCAGAATGAGCGTGCGGATGGGCTTGTTGCCCAGACGCGAGACGGAACCCGACCAGCCCAGATAAATGGGCATGTGCGCCAGATTGATGCGCAGACTGCTGGCATCGTCGCCGCAGCCCGTCATGTACTCGCGCAGACGCGGACTTGCCGTGATCATGGGGATGATGCGGTCGCGCGCATTTTCCCGCGCCGTGATTTCATCCGGGAAAACATACATCGCCGGGCCGGGGCTGCGGTCGATGCACCAGCCCACGAAATTGTGCGCGGCCTCGGAGCCGCCGGTCTGCGGGCTTTTGCAGATGATGACGGTTTCCACGCCGGGCGAGCCCATAGCGTCCATGATGCCCGCGAGATAGGGCGTGAAGACGTTCTTCCAGCGGCCCGGAATGCTGGACATTTCAAGCACGCGGTACTTTTCGGCCCACTCGCTGACCGGTATGGGCCGACGCCGCCGGAACAGCTTGCGCTCGCCCCGCGAAAAGACGCAGCGCAGGGAGGCCCGGCCGGCCAGCGCCGCGCGCATGCCCTCCCCCATCCATGCCGGGAAGGCGGAAACGCGCACCGTGCGCTTCTGCTCCGGCAGGTTAATCAGCCGCATCTGCGACATGGCGCTCCCCCTCCTGCCGCGGCATGTCCGCCATGTCCACGGTGATTTCCAGCTCCCGCGAATACTCGCTCAGGGCGTCGTCAAAGATGCGTTCCAGCGCCTGCGTGAGCGCCGTCACCTTGCGGGGATCGCCGCTCACGGCATCCACCAGTTCCAGCGCATGCGCCTCGAAGGCCGTTCGGATGCCGGAGGACAGCACCAGCGCCCGCGCCGCCAGCTCCTGATACACATCGTCGCGGGCAATGAACTTCCCGCGCCTGACGGACAGCTCCAGTTCCCGCAAATCCGCGTCGGCCCGCAGCTTGCGGATTTCCGCCTCCTCCTTTTTCCGCTGCCGCTCGGCGGCGCGCTCCACCACGCCGTCGGGTGTTTCCCGCATGGGCAGCGACGCCATGTAGCGATCCACGTCCCGACGCCGGAAAGAGCCGTCCACCTGCTTTTTCAGGCGACCGCGCTTTACATCCTCAAAAAATTTCGTCTGCCCCAGCTTGCGCCCCGCGTCCCGCACATAGGCCAGCACGGCGCTCCAGTTCTTCAGGCTGTCCTGCTGCATAACTCTTGCCGTGATGATGGTTGGACTCTCAGGAAAGCAGGCTTGACGCCTGTATATTCCTGCTCCATACTTATGGCGTACATGTGTGGCGGGTGGCCCGCTGCGCGAGGCGGCAGGTGGCACTGCCGCCTTTTTGTTTTTCCCGGAAACCATACGGCCTGTCGTTTTGCGGAAAAGCGCAGTCTTTCCGCTCACTTCTGGCCGGGCGGCGCTGTCCGCCGCCTCATGTTTTGCCTTTTCAGAGGCAAAACGCTCTATTCCTGCCCGCAAAGAGCCTGTGCCCAGGCATCTTCCGAAATAATGGCAATATTGCGTCCTCTGGCATTGAAGTCCAGCGCCTGCTGAATCTTACGACCGAAAGAAGAGTGCATCCAGTCTTCACTCCCCAGAAATCCGACGACAAGATAATCCAATTTTGTAGTAACGCCGCTTTGATGCTTCCCTCCCAGACGAATCACGGCAGCTTCGCAATCCTTGCGCTGGCCAAAGGCAAATTTGCCGGTAAAGCAGAAAGTCCTGCCTTCAAAGACAATCGGAGGAACGGGGTCTGTCAGGGGCAGGGTCGTTGCAAGACTGGGAACCTGCTCAACCACGGGTTTTTCCCCGATAAGGCTGTTGAGAATCTTGCAGAGTTCCGCCCGATCCTCCGTGCTGATGCCTCCTTTCTCCTGCATGGCATAAACACGTTCATGCAGAATATTGAACGGCCAGCAGGTGACATGCTCCTTTTCTTTGAGCCAGCGAACAAAAAAATCCCATTCCTGCACGTTGACTTCTCCGTCCGCCACCAGCCCGCGCGCAATGCCGATCAGCTCCGAAATATCGCGGTCTTCAAGGCGCTGGCTGTATTCGCAAGCTCGTTCTGTAGCCATATTGGGCCTCCTTTAAGGGTTTTCCCTTCCCTTGGCACGCTTGCGGCGTTTTGACAAGCCTTGCAGCGCCGACACAAACGGCGTCTTTTGCGGTATCTCTCCTTGCCTTTCAGGACATCCCCGGCTATAAGCGGCGCGTCACGCGGTTTCCTTCTCCGCGCCCGGCACGGCGCAAACTCCCGTCAAGGGTAGAGGAGGTTGGCCGCATGAGACGCCTTGTTGTCTTGGCGCTGCTGACGCTCCTTTGTCTGATGCTCCGGGCTTCGTCCCGGATGTAGCATAAACAAAGGCCTCCGTCCGGCTGGCACCGGACGGAGGCTGAAAAAATGCAGCTCAAACCGCGTGACACTAAGGGGGCGCTCACGCGCCGTGCCTGCCGGAATGGTGCTGGAACATCATTCCGGCACCTTTTTTATATCCATTCCCCGCAGAGGATGCAAGCTCCTGCTCTTGACCTTTCGCCGCTTTTCTGCTTTGCAGATATACAAAAGAAGCCATCTGCCCCTGGCAGTTTTTGGCGGTATGACGTCCGGGTGTCCGCGAGGCCCCGGCAGCTCGTAAGGCTGGGGAGCGTCATGCCGCCTTCTTTGTTTTCAAATCCCCCTTTGTCAACGCCTCTTGACATTCCCCGCCCTTTGTGGCTTGGTGACGTCACTACTACTAGGCAGTGTCCGCGCCGCTGTTTCTAAAATTACGCGCGTCCTGCCCGGCTTCTGTGCTGGGTTTTTCTCTTTTCAGCTATTGAATATTTTTCAATAGCTGCCCTTCCGCATATTTTGCCGGGTCGATAGCCTCGAATACAATACCCGTCAGGGGAATAAAGGCAGCCGCCCTAGTCGGTAGTTGAGTCCCGGCATTTCTCAGCCTGAAAATCCCCAGCCGGGCCGCGTGAACTCGTCCGGGCAGAACCGCACGTAGCGCAGGCCCGGCAGCTCCCGCCACAGCAACCATGCCAGCCCCACAGCCAGCGGCACATCGGCGGGCTTCAGATAGTCCGGCAGCGCCGGGGCAATGGCGGCCAGATCATCGGGGTGCATCTGGTCGAGCGCGCCGCCCTCCTCTGAATAAACCGCGCGGGAAAGGACGGCTCTCTATCTGTCTTTTCCCTTGACATTCCCCGCGTTCTGTGGCGTTGTCTTCCTACGGTGCTCAACACACCAACAGTAGGCGGACAACGCCACCCGTCAGCATGGCGCTTTTTTTGTGCCCTTTTTTCCGTCAGGCTTCTGTCTGGCGGTGTCTCTCGCGCTTTTCTCGCATCTTTTCGATGCCGGGTGTTGCCGTTATGTCCAGGGTTTCGGCCTAAAGGCGGCAAGCCGCGCCTACTGGCGGTGTTGAACACCCGGCATCGTCATTCAACGGCGGTGCCAACTTCCAACAGTAGGAGTTTGCACCATGTCGCACGCCCTCATCTTCAACGGCGTCACACTTTCCCCCGTTACCCACCAGAACAGCCTCTGGATTCGCTCCGCGGAACTGGCCCGCGCTCTGGGGTATTCTTCCGAAAAGTCCATTTCCAATATTTATAATCGGAATCAGGACGAATTTTCCAATGATATGAGCGTGGTCATCAATTTGAGTACCACGGACATACCGATTCCGACCCGCATTTTCTCCCTGCGCGGCTGTCATCTTGTGGCCATGTTCAGCCGCACGAAGGTTGCGAAGGACTTTCGCAAGTGGGTGCTGAATGTGCTGGACAATCTGACCATGCCGGAGCGCCGCCCGCTGGCGGACGAACTGCTGTTGCCGCCCCTGCCGCCGGAAGACGAGGCGGACGACGCGCTGCCCCTGCATATCTTTGCGGCCATTGACGCCGCAGAACGCTGCGCCTCGTCGGCGGGGCAGCCGGTTTCCGTGCCGCTGCTGCCGCCCCGGCCGGAAGCGGAAGGCGGCCGGGCGCATGTGCGGGAAATGGAACGTCTGCCCGGCGGGCTGCTGCGCCTGCATCTGACCGCCGTGCGGGGCGCTGTGCCGCCCGCGCTCGTACTGGATGCCGTCGTGGCGGCCGCGTGCGGCATTCGCACGGGGGACACGCTGCGCTTTTCCGCCGATGCCCGTTTTCTGGGCGTGGACGCGTCGGCCCGGCCCCTGTCGGCGCTGCCGTTCTCCCTTGCCGGGGAGGTGCGTCATGGATAGGCAGACCACCTTTACCGAAGATGACAGAACCCTGCTGGCGTGCATCAAGGCCGATTATGACCATATCTGCGAGCAGTTTCTTCAAATAAAGGCGCAGTTGCAGCGGATGGAAGCCCGCATGCAGACGCAGGAGGAGGAACTGGCCGATCTGCGGCGTCGCGAGATGCCGCAGACAGACACACAGATGAAGACGCAGTTGCAGCAGATGGAATCCCGCATGAAGATATGGGGGGAGGAACTGGACGATCTGCGGCGTCGCGGGTTGCCGCATATGGACAAGCTCTTTGGCGATTTGTGGGAAGTAAAGATGGACCTTGCCGCCCTGCGCCGGGAGCAGAACGCCCGGAGCATCACAGCAGAACGGGAGGACAAGGAGGAAAAAACCGTATCTCCCACACTGGAAGCCCCCGAACAGGTGCAATAGGGAGGCGGCGTCATGACTGCCCCCTCGCTGAAATCCCTTGCCTTTGCCGGTCGCCTTGTGCGCGTCTGGCGGGATACCGACGGCAAGCTGTGGTTTGTGGCCGAAGATGTGGCCGACGCGCTGGAGATACGACAGATTCACCCTTTCCTCACGGAACTGGACGAGGACGAGCGGAGCAGCTGCACGGCGGACGGCCCCGACGGCCCGCAGGAGCTGCCCACGCTTTCGGAATCCGGCGCGTATGCGCTGCTTCTCGGCAGCCGCACGCCGGAGGCGCGCCGGTTCCGCCGCTGGCTGCGCAGGGAAGGCCTGCCCGCTCTGCGTCGTGGCGAAGGTTCTGTCCGTCCGCAGACGCCCTGTCCGTCTGCCCCGGAGATTCCCCCGGAAGCCTTGCAGCTGCGGCCCCACATGCGTCAGAAACTCTGGCAGGATGCCTTGCAGACGGCCCGGCTGGACGGAAAAGGCGCGGATGCCGCGCTGGCATGGTTCGGGACGTTGTGCCGCATGATGACGGCCCGGCCGTCCGCGCCCGCATCGGCCCGCGACACGGTTCACGCCTTTTTTACCGAATGCTGCCGCCATGAGCCGGGCAGCCGTGTTTCCGCGCGGGAGCTGTACGCGGCCTTTGCCCGCTGGCATCAGGGCAGAGAAGGCCCGCTGCCGTCCCGAAAGGTCTTTGGCGAATATATGCAGGAATGCTGCCGCCGTGTCCGCTCCAATGGTTCCCTGTATGATGACATCAGTCTGACGTAACATCCCGTTCACCTTTGTTTGCCGCCGTGTATGAATAATGCACGGCGGCATTCTTGTTTCCACGATCCCCGGCCATGCGGAAGATGGGTGAGGGGTTCCCCCTCCCCCGGCATTTCCCACTAATCCCAGATGTCGAAAAGATTCCGGGCCGTCACAATGGCGGCCTGATGATCGCGCAGCCAGGCGCGCAGCATGTAGCTGCGACGGTACAGCTCCAGCAGCTCGTCATGGAGCGACAGGGCATAGTCCGGCAGACGCACCGCGCCCGAAAATCCCCAGCCGGGCCGCGTGAACTCGTCCGGGCAGAAGCGCACATAGCGCAGGCCCGGCAGCTCCCGCCACAGCAGCCATGCCAGCCCCACAGCCCGTGGCACGTCGGCGGGCTTCAGATAGTCCGGCAGTGCCGGCGCAATGGCGGCCAGATCATTGGGGTGCATCTGGTCGAGCGCGCCGCCCTCCTCTTCCCAGCGGGCGGCATAATCCGGGGCCGCGCCCCCGCCCCCCGCCGCCTCATTGCCCGCACATGCGTCCGCCTGTCCGGCGTTCTCCGGGCGGACAGCAGGCGCGTTTTCTGCGCTGGTTGCGGAAGGAATGGAGGTAATTCCGCCGTTTTCCCCCCTCCCCACCTCAACGACGCTGCCAGGCAATCTGTCCGCAGGTACGGCGGCGGGCTCCGGCAAGGCCACGGACGGCGGCAGGGCCGCGGCTATCCAGCCGCGAATATCCACGCCCAGCGCCACGGCGTCTCCGGGGTCCTTGCCTTCGGGCACGGGCCAGCGTCGGCATGTCCCGTAGGTCTGAAACCACCACGGCAGCGCCTCGGCCCCGGCCTCGTCGTAATCCAGCGCAAGGCAGATGCGCTGCGCCCGCCGCAGGGCCGCATGGGCGGTCGCGTCGGGCTTTGTCCGGTTCGACCGCAGCGCCAGCGCCCCGATGCGGCCGCCCGTAACGTGATGAATCAGCATGGCGTCCAGCTCGGCCTCGACCACAAAGTAGACGGCCAGCTCCGGGGCCAGAGAGGAACGCAGCAGGAAGGGAGCGCGGCAGCTCCCCTCCAGCGCCAGATATTTGGACTGGCGCCCGCCGCCGCTCATGTCCCCGCGCGGGCGGCGAATGCGCATGGCCACCACATGGCCGGTAGCGTCAAACGTGGGAATGGAAATGCCGCGCGGGATGAACAGCTTCGTCTTCTCCCGTCCGTCCACCACCTTGGGCGCAAGCCCCAGCGCGGAACGCCAGCGAAAACGCCCGGCGTGGCGCGGGTTGTCCTCAGCGAGCCAGCCCAGCCCGTAGCGCGGCCATGCTTCGGCGGGAAGCCCGCGACGCAGGAGCCACGCGACCGCCTGTTCCTGCCCCGGCAGGGCCTCCGCGCCTTCCGTCGCCAGCTTCCCGGCGTATTCCTGCCACTTTGCCGACGGCAGTTCCCAGCTGACGGGATGAAAGGCCGACGACACGACCGGCTCCACCGGCGCGGGACGCCGCCGGGGACGGCGAACCGCGGACGCGCCGTCCAGCCCCAGCTCGCGCAGCACATCCCGCCAGCTCATGCCCTCGCACTGCGTCATGTAGGCGATGGTATCGCCGCTCTGCCCGCAGCGCCGACAATGCCATGCTCCGGGGATGTCCTTCTCAATGCACATATGGCCGCGGGAAAAGCCGTTGCTCTCCCGCCGTTCCGGCCACACCATGAAGCGGTCGCTCTTGCCCGGCTCGCCCCCGCACAGGGGACAGGGCCCGTTCCACCCGGCCCCCTGACGGCGCACGGCCTGCCCATATCGTGATTTGTACAGCTCCAGCAGCGTCATCTGTCCGTATCCGTCCGCAGTTCTTTTTCTTTATCTATTTTATTTCTTTTACTTTTTAATGATAATGTACAGGTGGACAGATACACACAATGATCTACGCGCACAGGATCGCGAGTGCGCCTTATGCGTGGAAAATACAGGTGCGATCTGTCCATCTGTACTTTTTGAGCATAGTCCTGTCTTTTCAACATGTTGCTTAAAAACTCCCCCGGACGGAACCGGACAGATCGCGCTTGCCGCGCGCTTCTTCCAGCGCGTCCAGCCCCTCGGCGTTGAGAACAACGCCAAGACGCCAGCTCCCGTTGCTGCGCTTGCAGGGGATGTCCTTCTTGTTCAGTAACTCCGCAAATTTCTTGGCGGATATGCTGTAGCGCCGATCCTTGTTCCGCGCGTACCACAGGCAATAGGCCTCATAGAGATCGGCTGCGGCCACGCGCGTCCGGTAGTCTTCGGGATTCTCCTGACGCGGCTCCAGCTCGCACCAGTCCTCAAAGAACTGGCCGAGATCGTCCCATTTCATCCGCTGATGCTGCGTCCAGCTCTTGACCTTGTCGGGAACCTTCAAGCCTTCCTTCAAGTATTCCATCGCTCCCCGCACCATCCGGGCAAGCACTCCCTGCGCTTCGGCCTTGACCTTGTCCTCCAAATCCTTGTCCGCAGGGCGCTCGTAGGGCTCCTTGGGCTCCGGCACAAAGGACAGTTCCCAGCGGATGATCAGCGCCCGCTGCCAGAAAGCCGCGTCCTCGGCCTTGGCCTTGGGCAGTTCGTTGGTCGTCATGATCGGGAGATGGGTCTGCTCCCACGTCGTCGGCACCTTGTCCTGAAGGCCCCGCGCGCTGATGAATCCGCCGCCGGTCAGCTTCTTGAGCCGCGCCAGAGCAAAACGCTGGTTCTCCTCGGCCTCGTTGATCCAGGCAATGCACATGCCCCGGAGCTGGAGCACGTCCGGCGACGGCCCGGAGGAATTGCGCGTCACGTTCGATTGCAGCAGCATTTCCACGGGCACATCCCCGGACAGCGCATTGCCCAGCACGTGCATCACCAGCTTGATCAGCGTGTCCTTCCCGTTGCGCCCGTGTTCGCCGTGGAAAATCACAAAGAGATGATCCTTGCGTTTCGTAATCAGCCCGTAGCCCAGCAGCCGCCAGATGAAATCGACCACTTCCTGATTGCCGTCCATCGAGGACAGCAGAAATTTCTCCGTCTCCGGGCAGGGATTTTCCACCTGGAGCAATTCGGGGCGGTACTCCGTGGGCATGGCGTTCAGCAGGTAATCTTCAGGACGCCCGGCGTGCAGTTCGCCGGTACGCAGATCGATCACGCCGTTGGGACAGGCCTTGAGGTAGTGCTGCTGATCGAGCTGCCGGGGCAGCACAATCAGCGGATGAGGAATGCGGCAGACCATCGTCAGCAGATTGTCCTGCCCGCTGCGATCCCGCAGGTGCTTGATGCGGCGCTCCGCCGTGTCCAGCATGTGCTGCACAACGGCGCGCTCGTCCCGGTCGTCCACCTCGCCAAGCTCCTCCCGCTTCTTGTCGGCAAAGCGCTGGTACAGCTCGCATACGGCCTCAACCCGCTGGTATGCCTCCTGAAAATCGTCCTCCCGCCAGTGATGCCCCTGCCAGAGCAGCCAGCGCTCCCAATGTCTGAGGTAAACGACCCTGCCCCGGTGCAACCGGCAATAGAGCTTGGCGTCCCCGACGCGGTTATCGCGCAAATAGGCCCACAGCTCGTCATCCGTAATTTCCAAGGAGCGCACAGCGACGGGCTTGCCCTCGCCCTTCTGCCGCTGGTTCGCCCGTTCCGCCTCCACTCTGGCGGCGACCTTTGCCGTCATGGCGTCATTCTTTTTTGTCATGCGATAACCCTTCAAAAACAATGAACAAAAAATGTTTCACAGAAAAAACGTCATTTCGTTTTCTTGCCCGATTCATTTCGCGGCTCGCGGCCAAACCCTGGGCAAGGCGTTTGCTCATGCGTTGGCAAAAAGCAAAGTACCTTGAGGCGGGCGCGACGGCAGGCAGACAGCCGACAGCGCGGATGCCCGTAAAGGACGCTTGTGGGTGCGTTTGGGGAAAGAAAGGGGGATCGGGGGAAGCCCGCAAGCGGGCTTGTCGGGAGGGCGGGCACCAGACGGGCACCACGGGAGAAAAAAGAAGCAAAAATAAAAAAGGATGCTACATGCAAACGCATGTAACATCCTGAAAATATGTGGTGCGCCCGGCAGGAATCGAACCTGCGGCCTACAGCTTAGGAGGCTATCGCTCTATCCAACTGAGCTACGAGCGCATGGGCTGTCTATAGGGTTTGTCCTGCCGCATGTCAAGGCCTCCCGGGGCCGGGAAGCGGCGGCAAAGCACGACGGTTACTCGTTCGCAGGTACTTTCAATGCGGCAAGAAGCCTGCAAATACGTTCCCAATCTTCCGAGGCTTCGGCGGCTTCCAGAGCATCAAGTTCCCGGGCATGACGCTCAAGAAAACGTTCCTGAGCGTTCTCTGAAAGCGCGCTGACGGCTTCGTCAAAACGGTTCAGGGCCTCTTCCGCCTGCCGGCGATCACACGGCACGTGCGCGCCCGTAGCAGGCCAGGCCAGCAGAAGTCCCAGCAGTGCCGCTCCGGCCACTCCATATCGCATGACAGTCTCCCGCAACAGAAACAGCCTGTCCCGGGGCGCGCCTGTGCGTGTTCGGCATTGCGCGTGCCCCGGGCTGTCAGGCCGTCCGGAACATTTTCAGTTTGAAACGCGTTGCGTTTCAAACCACACGGCCTGTCGTTTCGCGGAAAAACGGATTTTCCGCTCACTTTGGCCGGGCGGCGCTGTGCCGCCTCGCATTCCGCCTTTTTTCAAAGGCAAAACGCTCTAATACGAACTGATATAATCGTCCAGATTCTCAGCCGAGCAGTTACGGCTGACCCAGAACGCCGATGCCCACACCATGAGCGCCGTCGCCTGCGTATCGTCCAGTCCCTTCAGCTTTGCCTCAAGGCTGGACTTGCTCGCACCGTGACGCAAATGGATATTGTTCATATCACAGGCGTCGGTCACACGCAGCAGCAGGTAGTTGAGCCGCGAATGATCGGGCATCAGCTTAATGTCCTTGTGCGCCTCCACGATTGTCTTCAGCTCCGCAGCGCTGAAAATGGTCTTGATGTTGGTGATTGCCCGGAAAAAGGTATCCACCGCCCACGGCAGAATGAATTCCGCTCCGGCGCTCTTGGTCCGGAAATAATCCTTGAGCCACCGCTCTTGTTCATCGTTAATACGCGCTGCGACCTGCGGCATGAAAGCCCCCATCGTTTCGTCAGCGGACGACAACCGTCCGTCAATCATGTTGTTTTGTCTTCAAACTCGCTACACTACTTGAAAACAAAACTCAAGAAATTTTCTAGAAAATGTCTTGCATCCGGTACAGGCGGCCTGCCTTCTGCGTCGCCAGCCATGCGGCGGCCCGCAGCGCCCCCTGAGCAAAGGTCTCGCGGGAATGCGCCTGATGCGTCACTTCGATACGCTCGCCGGGGCCCATGAAGTAGACGGTGTGCACGCCGACGACATCTCCGCCACGGATGGCCTGAATGCCGATCTGCGCCTTGGGCCGTTCGCCGATGATGCCGTCGCGGGCCGAGCAGCGCACGTCTTCCAATTTCCAGTCACGGGCTTCGGCCAGACATTCGCCCAGCATCAGGGCCGTGCCGCTGGGGGAGTCCTTCTTGCGGTTGTGATGCAGCTCGACCATTTCAATGTCGTACTTGTCGCCCAGCGCCTTTGTAAGCGCGGGCAGCACCTTCATCAGCACATTGACGCCCACGCTCATATTGGAAGACCAGAAAATGGGCGTCCGCTGCGCCAGCTCTCCCAGCTCCTGCAGCTGCTCGGGCGTGAAGCCCGTGGTGCCGATGACAAGAGGCGTTCCCTTTTCCGCCGCCAGACGGGCATTGGCCAGAGACACGGCAGGCGCGGTAAAATCAATGACCACAGCTCCGGGGCATTGCGGCAGGACTTCCGCCAGCGTTGCGCCCGTTGCGACGCCCTGTTCTCCGGCCAGCGCCTCCGCCCGGCTGTCCACCAGACCCGCCAGCGCAAAGGCCTCATCCGCGCGGGCCAGTTCGGCAATGACGCGCCCCATACGGCCGCACGCGCCCATGACTATGATTGATGTGCTCATTGATATGTCTCCTTTGGACTAAGGCGTGTTAACACAAAATCGTTCTTCTAGAGCATTTTCAGTTTGAAATGCTTCGCATTTCAAACCATACGGCCTGTCGTTTCGCGGAAAAAGGGCTGTTTTTCCGCTCACTTTTGGCCGGGCGGCGCTATGCCGCCGCCTCGCGTTTTATTTTTTCAAAGCTAAAACGCTCTAACACTATTTACTATTTATTTCAAATGAATAGAGCATACAGACTACACATAGCCTTTGAAAGAGACTTGTGTATGCTCTTGTCTCTCTGAAAAAGCGCGCTAGGGGCTGTTTCTAAAAAGTTTATTGCAGCCAAATCAGACAGGCCGCTAACATGACGTTTGCCCGGAATGTCGCGGCCAATTTATCATAGCGGGTTGCAATGCGTCGAAATGATTTGAGCTTTGC